>DASUPQ010000161.1 GCA_036280995.1 Actinomycetota bacterium
GGGGATAGGCAGCATAGAGTCAGCGGATGACCGACCTCCCGACCGGGACCGTGACGTTCCTCTTCACCGACATCGAGGGCTCGACCGGCCTCCTCCAGACCCTGGGCGACCGGTACCCGGCGGTCCTGGACGAGCACGCGGCGGTCGTCCGGCGGGCCGTCGCCGGCGGCGGCGGGGTCGAGGTCAGCACCCACGGCGACGCCTTCTTCGCCGTGTTCGCCAGCCCGGCGGGCGCCGTCCGGGCGGCCGTCGCCGCCCTGCGGGGCCTGGCCGCCCACGACTGGTCGCCCGGTCCCCCGGTCCGCGTCCGGATGGGCGTCCACACCGGCGAGGGCGTCCTCGGCGGGGACGACTACGCCGGCATCGACGTGCACCGGGCGGCCCGGATCGCCGACGCCGCCCACGGCGGCCAGGTGCTCCTGTCCGACGCCACCCGGGGGCTGGTCCAGCACTCCCTCGATGCCGGCGCCTCCCTGCGCGACCTGGGCACGCACCGCCTGCGGGGCATCGACGAGCCCGAGCGCCTCCACCAGCTGGTCGTCGAGGGCCTCCCGTCCGACTTCCCGGCGCCCCGGACGCTGGACGCCAGGCCGAGCAACCTCCCGCTGCAGCTCACCTCGTTCGTGGGCCGGGAGGCGGAGATCGCCGAGGTGGAACGGCTCCTCGGCCAGACCCGCCTGCTCACCCTGACCGGACCGGGGGGATCCGGGAAGTCCCGGCTGGCCCTGCGGGTCGCCGGGGAGCTGCTCACCCGGTTCCGGGACGGCTCCTGCTTCGTCGACCTCTCCCCCGTGGTCGACCCGGCGCTGGTCCCGGCGGCGGTGGCCAACGCGCTGGGGGTCCCCGAGGCGGCCGGGCGCCCGATCCTCGACGAGGTCAAGGAGCACCTCCGCAACCGCGAGCTCCTCCAGGTGATCGACAACTTCGAGCAGGTGGCCGAGGCCGGCCCCGTGATCGAGGAGCTGCTCGGCGCCGCGCCCAGGCTGCGGACGATGGTCACCTCCAGGGTCGTGCTGTCGCTGCGCGGCGAGCAGGAATACCCGGTCCCGGCGCTCGGCGCGGTCGAGGCGGTGAACCTGTTCACCGAGCGGGCCACGGCCGCCAACCCCCGGTTCGCGCTGACGGAGGGGAACGCCCCGGTGGTGGCCGAGATCACCGCCCGGCTGGACGGCCTCCCCCTGGCCATCGAGCTGGCCGCCACCCGGACGAAGGTGCTCACGCCCACCGAGATCCTGTCGCGCCTCCGGCGGCGCCTTGCGCTCCTCACCTCCGGGCCGCGGAGCCTGCCGGAGCGCCAGCGGACCCTCCGGGCGGCGATCGCCTGGAGCCACGACCTGCTCGACCCGGTCGAGCGGCGCCTGTTCGCCCGGCTCTCGGTGTTCACCGGTGGCTGGGCGCTCGCGTCGGCCGAGGCGGTGTGCGACCCGGAGGAGCTCGGCCTTGACGCCCTCGACGGGCTGGCCTCGCTGGTCGACAAGTCGCTGATCCGCCGGAGCGAGCCGCCCGGGCAGCCGTCGCGGTTCTCGATGCTGGAGACCATCCGGGAGTTCGCGCTGGAGCAGCTCGAGGCCTCCGGCGACCTCGAGCCGGTCCAGCGGCGCCACGCCGAGCACTTCCTCCACCTGGCCACCGAGGCCGAGCCCCACCTCATCGCCGCCGACCAGGGCGTCTGGCTCGACCGCTGCGAGCAGGAGCACGCCAACCTCCGCGCCGCCCTCCGCTGGGCCATCGACCGGGGCCGGGCCGGCCCCGCCCAGGCGGCCGCCGGCGCCCTGTGGCGGTTCTGGCAGCAGCGGGGGCACCTGACCGAGGGCCGCCGCTGGCTGGAGGAGACCCTGGCCATGCCGTCGGGCCAGGCGCCGACCGCCGAGCGGGCCAAGGCCCTGGCCGGGGCGGGCGGGATCGCCTGGTGGAGCGACCGGGGGGCGTCACGGGCCTTCTACGACGAGGCCCTGGCCATCGAGCGGGAGCTGGGCGACCCGGCCCGGCTCGCCGAGGCCCTCTACAACGAGGCGTTCGCCCTCGCCGACGAGCACGACCTGGAGGCGGCCGCCGGCCTGCTCGACGAGAGCCTGGAGCTCTTCCGCCAGGTCGGGAACGAGCCCGGGGTGGCCAGGGTCCTGGTGATGCGCGTCGTCCCGGACGCGATGGCCGGCGCCTGGGACCGCGTGATCGCCCGCATCGAGGAGGTCACGGTGATCTGGCGCCGGCAGGGCGAGCGCCTCAACCTCGCCTTCGGCCTGATCTGGCTGGCGTTCGCCCACGGCCGCGCCGGCCGCCGCGACGACGCCCGCGCCACCGCCCTCGAGGCCCTGGAGCTGTTCCGCGAGGCCGACAACGCCACCGGGGTCGCCCTCGCCTTCCTCGACCTGGCGTTCCTGCTGACCTGGGAGGGCCGCCACGCCGACGCCATCCGGATGGCCGCCGTGGCCGAGCACCACCGCGACCTGGCCGGCGGCGGCCCCACCCCCGGCTTCGGCGGCATGCTCGAGGGCGACCCGGCGGCCGACGCCCGCGCCCACCTGACCGACGAAGCGGCCCAGCGGGCCTGGCAGGAGGGGCTCACGATGACCGTTCCCGAGGCGATCAGGGTGGTCCGGGACGACCCGGGGGCCTGAGGCGGCGCTGCTGGCGATCGGCGTGGGCGACGTCCCCCGCGGGGATTGCGGTCGCAGAGGACCTGCAGCCGGTGGACCCGATGGGTGGCGGGCTCCCCTAGCGCCAGGGCAGCGGGGGAAGGCGGAGTCGGGCCAGGGAGGAGGCGACCCGGCCGAAGCGGGGTCTGCGGCGCGCCACTGGCGGGCGGCGGTGGTGATCTCCTCGCGGGTTCGGGCGACGAAGTTCCACCACATCAGGATGGGCTCGGCGAACGGCTCGCCGCCCAGGAGCAGGACCCTGGCGGGGTCGTCGGCGGACAGCTCGAGCTGGTCGCGGCCGCGGCCCAGGTAGGCCAGGCGGCCTGGGCGGACCGGCTGGTCGTGGACCAGGACGCGGCCGTCGAGCACGACCAGGGCGTGCTCGAACGACGGCTCCAGGGCCAGGGCGCCCGTTCCCGGGCGCAGGGCCAGGTCGACCCCGACCAGGGCGCTGTCGCGCCGGGCCGGGGAGGTGACGCCGGCGAAGCTGCCGACCAGGACGGTGGCGACGGCGTGGCCGAACTCGGCCCGGGGCAGCTCGGGGTGGTGCTCGAAGGCGGCCGGGCCGTGGCGGGTCCGCTCGGGCTGGGCGACCCACAGCTGCACGCCGTGCAGCTCCCCGCGGTAGTGGCCGGTGGGCTCCTCGGAGTGGGCGACGCCGTGCCCGGCCGTCATGAGGTTGAGCTGGCCGGCCCGGATGACCTGGGAGGTGCCGAGGCTGTCGCGGTGCAGCACCTCGCCCGACAGCAGCCAGGTGACGGTCTGCAGGCCGGTGTGCGGGTGGGGGCCGATGTTGATACCGGCCGTGTCGGTCACCGGCGCCGGGCCCATGTGGTCCGCGAAGCACCAGGCGCCGACCGTGCGCCGCTCCCGTCGCGGGAGGGCCCGGCGCACCGGCATCCCGCCGACGTCGGCCGTGCGGCTGGGGCTGACCTCGACGCAGGCTGGCGCGACCGAGCTCGCCCTGGACTCGGCGGGGGGTGCGTCGGCGGTGCCGACCGGGCCGCTCATGTCCACACTGTGGCCGCGCGGCCCCGCACGCGCAACCGCAGGCGGTAGGGTGGGCAGCCAACTGGCGACGAACCGGGAGAGAAACCTATGGACGTGTTCCGGCGCCCCCTCGGCGCGGCCGGCCGGGTCGCCCTGGCGGCCATGTTCATCACCGGCGGCGCCGACGCGATGCTGGCCCCCGGCCCCCGGACCGACAAGGCGGCCGAGCTCGGGGTCCCCCTCGACCCGGAGCTGGCGGTGCGGCTCAACGGCGCGGCCATGCTGGGCGCGGGGGTCTTGCTCGCCCTGGGGATCTGGCCCCGGCTGGCCGCCGCCGTGCTGGCCGGCACCCTCGTCCCGACCACCCTGGCCGGCCATCCCTACTGGGAGCACGAGGACCCGGCCACCCAGCGCCAGCAGCGCATCCACTTCTTCAAGAACGTCGGCCTGTTCGGCGGCGCGCTCCTGGTGCTCAGCGGGGAGCCCCGCCGTCGCCGCTGATGGCGGGCAGGTACCGGCGGCGGCTGGCCCAGGAGCAGCACGCCGCCGCCGTCTACCGGGCCCTGGCGGCCAAGCGGACGGGTGAGGACCGGGAGATCCTGCTGGCGCTGGCCCGGGCCGAGGAGCGGCACGCCGCCCACTGGTCGGCCAAGCTGCACCCCCAGGAGCGGGCGGCCAGCCCCGGGTGGCGGACGCGGCTGTTCGGCTGGCTGGCCCGGCGGCTGGGGTCGCTGGTCGTGCTGGGGCTGGTGCAGCGGGCCGAGGCGGCCGGCGACTACGACGCCGACGCCGAGGCGACCCCGGCCATGGCCGCCGACGAGCGGGTGCACGCCCTGGTCGTGGCCGAGCTGGCCCAGCGGCAGCGGGCCCGTGCCTCGGGCTGGTTCCGGGCGGCCGTGTTCGGCGCCAACGACGGGCTGGTGTCCAACTTCTCGCTGGTCGCCGGCATGGCCGGGGCCGGCACCTCCTCCGAGATCATCCTGCTCACCGGCCTGGCCGGGCTGCTCGCCGGGGCGCTGTCCATGGCCGCCGGGGAATACGTGTCGGTGCGCTCCCAGCGGGAGCTGCTCGAGGCCACCGCCGACGTGCTCGACCCGGCCACGCTGGCCACCCTGCGCGACCACGAGGCGCACGAGCTGGCGCTGGTGTTCCGGGCCCGGGGGCTGTCCCCGGAGGAGGCCGAGCAGCGGGCCGAGGCCCTGCTCGGCCAGCCCGACGACCCGGCGGCGGGCCCGGAACTGGAGGCGGGCGAGGACGTGGTCGGGTCGGCCTGGGCGGCCGCCGGGTCCAGCTTCGTCGCCTTCGCCACCGGCGCCGTCGTCCCGGTCCTGCCGTTCTTCGTCACCTCGGGGCGCCCGGCCATCGTGGCCGCGGCCGTCCTGGTCGGGCTGGCCCTGTTCGCCACCGGCGCCACCGTCGGCGTGCTGACCGGCGGGCCGCTGGTCCGCCGGGGGCTGCGCCAGCTGGCCATCGGCGCCGGGGCCGCGGTCGTGACCTACGCCCTCGGCCGGGTGTTCGGGGCCACCCTCGGCTGATCGAGCTCGGCCTGGTCAACGCCTGCCGCAGGACAGATGACGTGCCCAGAGCAGGGTCGGCCCCGGCGGCGAGTTCGCCCGGACCGAGCTGTTCCAGGCCAAGGCCTACAGCAACGACCTGGCCAGCACCCTGCCGGCCGCGGCCGGGACCGCTACGACCTGGCGTGGCGGACGGCCCAGTCCAGGGCGTAGTCGGCGACCTCCTGCCAGCCGTCGCGGGAGGGCAGCAGGTGCGGGCCCTCGAACTCGGCGACCTCGGTGACCGTGTTCGACTTGTAGTGCTTGGCGTTGGAGCGCTGCACCGAGGGCGGCATGAGGTTGTCAACGCTGCCGGAGATGAACAGCAGCGGCGCCCGGTCGTCGTTGCCGTAGTTGACGAAGGTGTCCTGGTGGCCGGGCTCGAGGGTGGCGAGCGCGCTGCCCCACAGGACCCGCACCGACGCCGGGATGTGGTAGCGCTCGTACAGCTCCCGCGAGCGCTCCTCGGGGAAGGTGTTGGTGAAGGCGTAGTGCCACTGCTCGTGGGTGAAGCCGGCGGCCTTCTTGCGGCCCACCGTCCGCAGCACCGGGAAGGTCGACTTGAGCTGCGACAGCGGGACCACGGGCACCCCCTCGGTGGGGGCCGAGTTGATGGCGACGCCCACCGCGCCGTAGCCGCGGTCGAGCATGAGCTGGGTGAAGACCCCGCCGGCGGAGTGGCCGATCAGGATCGGCGGCCGCTCCAGCCCCCCGATCACGTCCTTGAGGTGGTCGACGACGCCGGGCACGGTCAGGTTCTCGATCGGCGTGGGGTCGGCGTTGAGCGCCTCGACCTCGACCTCGAAGCCGGGATAGGCGGGGGTGAGGACGCGGTAGCCCTTGTCCTGGTAGTAGGCGGCCCAGTCCTCCCAGCTCCGCGGGGTCACCCAGAAGCCGTGGATCAGGACGATGGTGTCGGGGGCGGTCATGGGCGGCTCCTTCCCCGCTGAGGCGGTGAGTTGGTGATTCAAACTCAGCATGCAGGGGTACCCTAGCACGGTGAGTCCAGAAACCAAACCAACGGCCAGGGTCTGCTCGATCACCGACGCCCTCTCGATCGTCGGGGACCGCTACGCCCTGCTGGTGGCCCGCGAGCTGCGCTACGGGCTGACCCGCTTCCAGGACATCGCGGCCAGCACCGGGGCCCCCCGCGACGTGCTCACCTCGCGGCTGCGCAAGCTGGAGCAGGCCGGCGTCATCGAGCGCCGGCCCTACTGCGAGCACCCGCCGCGCTACGAGTACCTGCTCACCGACGCCGGCCGGGACCTCCAGCCGATCCTGCTGGCCCTCAAGGAGTGGGGCGACCGCCACTGCAACCCGGGCGCCGAGCCGATCGTGTTCCAGCACACCTGCGGGGCCGACTTCCACCCCCTGACGGTCTGCGCCGCCTGCCGGGAGCCGCTGCGCGACGGCCAGCTGGCCGTGACCGGCGGCACCCATCCCGTCCAGGCGACCATGTGACGCCGGCTACCGTGGTGCTGGCCGCGTCGGTGGCCTTCATCTGGGTCGAGGAGCTGTGCGCTGGGTCGATCGAACGGTCGGTCGGTAAGATGGCCCGGACCGGCGACTGAGAGGCGGATGCGCGAGATGGCCACGGCAGGAGGGAGGCGTCCCCCGGCGAGCCGGCGGGCGGGCGGGCGCCGCTCCCAGCCGTACGACGCGGACTCGCTGCTGGAGGTCGCGGTCAAGGTCTTCACCGAGCGCGGCTACGACGGCACCAGCATGGAGGACCTGGCCCGCGCGGCCCGGATCACCAAGTCGTCGTTCTACTACCACGTCAGCGGCAAGGAGGAGCTGCTGCGCCGGTCGCTCGACCGGGCCCTCGACGGGCTGTTCGCCGTGCTCGCCGAGGAGCAGGCGGTGCAGGGACGGGCCATCGACCGGCTCGAGCACGTGGTCCGCCGCTCGATCGAGGTCCTGGTCGACCAGCTGCCCCACGTCACGCTGCTGCTGCGGGTCCGCGGCAACACCAGGGTCGAGCGCCGGGCCCTGGAGCGGCGGCGCGAGTTCGGGCGGGCCATCACCAAGCTGGTCACCGAGGCCGTCTCCGAGGGCGACCTCCCGGCCGGCATCGACGAGGGCCTGACCGGCCGGCTGCTGTTCGGGATGGTCAACTCGGTGGTCGACTGGTACCGCCCCAACGGCGGCAGCCTCACCGCCGGGTCGCTGGCCGACGCCGTCATCAGCCTGACCGTCGAGGGGTGGCGCCAGCCGGGCGCTCAGCCGCGGAGGAAGACCAGGTAGGAGGCGACGGCGGCGCCGCCCGGGACCTCGTGGGCGCCGGCCACGGCGAACCCGGCCGTCTCGGCGGCCCGGCGCCCGGCCTCGTTCGAGATGGCGACCACGCAGCGGAGCCGCCGTCCCTGGGCCACCCGCTCGGCATGCGCCACCACCGTCCGGACGAGCTCCGGTCCGAGGCCCCGCCCGACCAGGTCGGGACGCAGCCCCAGGGCCACGTCGAGCCGGCCCGGGTCGGCCGCCAGCCCGGGGACGCGGGCCGCCTCGCCGAAGCAGCAGAACCCCGTGAGCCGGCCGCCGGCGTCCCGGACCGCCCACCAGCCCTCGTCGGGCCGGGGCGCCTCCAGCGAGTCGAACACGGCCCAGGGTCCCGGGTAGCGCCAGGAGGCCATCTCCATCCCGTCCTCGATGGAGAGCGCGTCCACGCGGTACGGCGGCGTCATCTCCCTGCCTCACTGGTCGAAGTCGAGGGTGACCTCCCCGGCCGCCGGATAGGACTGGCAGGCCAGGACGTAGCCGCGCTCGAGCTCGTCGCGCTCCAGGGCGAAGTTCTGGGCCATCTCCACCTTGCCCTTGACGAGCTTGGCCCGGCAGGTCCCGCAGACGCCGTTCTTGCAGGCGTAGGGGGCGTCGCCGCGCAGCCGCAGGGCCGCGTCCAGGATCGGCTCGGTGCCGGGCGGCAGGGTGAAGCTGGTCCCCCGCCCGTCCAGCACCACCGTCACCTTGGCGCCGGTTTCGGCGTCGGTGGGGGCGGCCGCCGGCGGCTGCCGCCTGGCCGGCCCGGTGGCGACGTGGAACAGCTCGCGGTGGATGTGGTCGGGATCGAACCCGCGCTCGACCAGGGTGCCCTGCACCGTCTCGGTGAGCTCCAGCGGGCCGCACAGGAACCACTCGTCCACGTCGGGGGCGACGAGCTTGTCGAGCAGGGCGGCGAAGCGGTCGCGGTCGAGGCGGCCCGACAGCAGCTCGGCCTCGCGCCACTCCTCGCCGAGCACGTGGATGAGCTGGAAGCGGCCGAGGTGGCGGTTCTTGAGGTCCTCCAGCTCCTCCAGGAACATGATGTTGCCGGTGGTGCGGTTGGCGTAGATCAGGGTGGCCCGGCTGGCCGGCTCCACCTCCAGGGCGGTGGCGAGGATCGACAGGATGGGGGTGATCCCCGACCCGGCGGCCACGGCCCCGTAGTGCCTGGCCTGGGCCGGGTCGAGGGGGGTGTGGAACTGCCCGGTGGGGGTGAGCACCTCGATGGTGTCGCCGACCCGCAGCCGCTCCATGGCGTAGGACGAGAAGACCCCGCCGGGCAGGCGCTTGACCCCGACCCGCAGCCGGCCGGAGCCGGCCGGGGTGCAGATGGAGTAGTTGCGGCGCACGTCGTCGCCGGCGATCGTGCAGCGCAGGGCCACGTGCTGGCCGGCGACGAAGCGGTACTCCTCGCGCAGCTCCTGGGGCACCTCGAAGGTGATGGCCACGGCGTCGTCGGTGATGCGCTCCAGCTCGGCCACGCGCAGGAGGTGGAAGACCGGCTTGCGCTTGGCCTGGGCCAGGGTGGCGGTCACGGCTACAGGGCCTTGAAGTGGTCGAACGGCTCCAGGCAGGCCCGGCAGGTCCAGTGGGACTTGCAGGCGGTGGAGCCGAAGCGGCTGACCTCGCGGGTGTCCGCCGACCCGCAGCGGGGGCAGGCCACCGGGCCGGGGGCGCTGGTCAGCTGCACCAGCACCGGACCCGAGCGGCGGAGGCCCGGCGGCGCGATCCCGTAGGCGGCGAGCTTGTCGCGGCCGGCCTGGCTCATCCAGTCGGTGGTCCAGGCCGGGGCCAGCACCGTCCGGACGCTGGCGTCGGCGTAGCCGTGCTCGGCCAGCGTGCGGACGACGTCGTCGCGGATGGTGTCCAGGGCCGGGCAGCCCGAGTAGGTGGGGGTGATGGTGACCTCGACGTGGCCCCGGTCGTCGACGGCCACGTCGCGGAGGATGCCGAGGTCCTCGATGGTCAGCACCGGGATCTCGGGGTCGGCCACCTGGCCGACCAGCTCGCGCACGGTCTGCGCCGCCATCCGGGTGGTCACCAGCGGGCTCCCGGGTGCAGGCGGTGGACGTACTGGAGCTCGGCCAGCAGGTAGCCCATGTGCTCGCTGTGCAGGCCGCGGCGGCCGCTGCCGGGGTGCCAGCGCCCCTCGGGGCGGGCCAGGGTGGCCTCGGCCAGGGTCGCGTCCACGTGCCGGTCCCAGCCCTCGCGCAGGGTGGCCGGGTCGACGGCGACCCCGGCCGCGACCAGCCGTTGGACGACGTCGTCGGCCTCGAACAGCTCGCCCACGTACGACCACAGCCGCTCCAGGCCCTCCTGCATGCGCCGGTGCGACTCCTCGGTGCCGTCGCCGAGCCGCAGGACCCACATGGTGGCGTGGTCGCGGTGGTAGGCGACCTCCTTGACGGCCTTGGCGGCCACCGCGGCGATGGTCGGGTCGGCCGACCCGCACAGCCCCCGGTAGAGCTCCAGCTGCCAGGTGGAGAAGTACAGCTGGCGGGCCATGGTGGCCCCGAAGTCGTCGTTGGGCTGCTCCACCAGCAGGCAGTTGGTGAACTCGCGCTCCTGGCGCAGGTAGGCCAGGTCGTCCTCGTCCCGCCCGGCGCCCTCGACCTCGCCGGCGTACGACAGCAGCGCCCGGGCCTGCCCGAGCAGGTCGAGGCCGAGGTTGGTCAGGGCCACGTCCTCCTCCAGCTCCGGGGCCTTGCTCGACCACTCCCCCAGCCGCTGGGCCAGGACCAGGGCGTCGTCGCCGAGCCGCAGGGCGTAGGCGACCAGGTCCCTGGTCCTCGGGGCACCCCCCTGGGGACCCTCCCTGTCCGACCGGGGCACCCCTTCGGGGTTCCCCGGACCCCTCCGGCCGGACCCCTCCGTGCTCACATCTGCACCCCGCCGGGGACGTCGTAGAAGGTCGGGTGGCGGTAGGCCTTGTCGCCGGCCGGGTCGAAGAACGGGTCCTTCTCGTCGGGTGAGGAGGCGGTGATGGCGCCGGCCGGGACGACCCAGATCGACACGCCCTCCTGGCGGCGGGTGTAGACGTCGCGGGCGTTGCGCAGGGCCATCTCGGCGTCGGGGGCGTGCAGGCTGCCGACGTGGTTGTGGGACAGGCCGCGCCGGGCGCGGACGAACACCTCCCACAGCGGCCAGCCGGCCGACGGTTCCGGCGCGCGCTCGCTCACGCCGCCGCCTCCCGGCCGTCCCGGCGGTGCTTGGCCGCGTAGGCGGCCGCCGCCTCCCGCACCCAGGCGCCCTCGGCGTGGGCGCGCAGCTTGTGCTCCATCCGCTTGCGGTTGACCGGGCCGTCGCCCTTGATGACCCGGAACAGCTCGTCCCAGTCGATCGGGCCGAAGTCGTGGTGCTGGGTCGCCTCGTTCCAGCGCAGCTCCGGGTCGGGCAGGGTCAGGCCGAGGACCTCGGCCTGGGGGACGCACATGTCGACGAACTTCTGGCGCAGCTCGTCGTTGCTGTGGCGCTTGATGTTCCAGGCCATCGACTGGGCGGTGTGGGACGACTGGTCGTCGGGGGGGCCGAACATCATCAGCGACGGCCACCACCAGCGGTCGACGGCGTCCTGGGCCATGGCGTGCTGGGCCTCGGTGCCGTGGCTGAGGGTGTGCAGGATCTCGAAGCCCTGCCGCTGGTGGAAGGACTCCTCCTTGCAGATGCGGATCATCGCCCGGGCGTAGGGGCCGTAGGAGCAGCGGCACAGCGGGACCTGGTTCATGATCGCCGCCCCGTCGACCAGCCAGCCGATGGCGCCCATGTCGGCCCAGGTCAGGGTGGGGTAGTTGAAGATGCTGGAGTACTTCTGGCGGCCGCTGTGGAGGGCCTCCATCAGCTCGTCGCGGGACACGCCGAGGGTCTCGGCGGCCGAGTACAGGTACAGGCCGTGGCCGGCCTCGTCCTGGACCTTGGCCATGAGGATGGCCTTGCGGCGCAGGCTGGGGGCGCGGGTGATCCAGTTGCCCTCGGGCTGCATCCCGATGATCTCGGAGTGGGCGTGCTGGGCGATCTGGCGGACCAGCGTCCTGCGGTACCCCTCGGGCATCCAGTCGCGCGGCTCGATGCGCTGGTCGGCGGCGATCGCGGCGTCGAAGCTGGCCTGGCCGTCGCTGGCCGGGCCTTCCTTGGTCTGGCCGTCCATCCGGGGCTCCCCGATCCTCTTACCTACCGAACGTTCGATTATTATACGCGGGTCGCGACCAGGGTGAGGACCTCGTAGGTGGCCACCGGCTCGTCGTCCTGGTTGGTCACGGTGACGTCCCAGCGGACCTCGCCGTAGGCCTCGCCCTCCCGGGCCGTCTTCTGCTGGCAGGTCAGGGCCACCGCCAGGGTGTCGCCGGGATAGACGGGCTTGCGGAAGCGCAGCCGCTCCAGGCCGTAGTTGGCCAGGCAGGGGCCCGGGTCGGGGTCCACGAACAGCCCGGCGGCGGCCGACACCACGAAGTAGCCGTGGGCCACCCGGCCCTCGAAGAACGGGTTGGCCTTGGCCGCGGCCTCGTCCATGTGGGCGTAGAACCGGTCGCCGGACAGCTCCGCGAAGCGTTCGATGTCCTCCATGGTCACCGTCCGGGTGGGGGTGCGGTAGGTCTCCCCCACGGCCAGGTCCTCGAAGTGCTTGCGGAACGGGTGGGTGGCGTCGCCGGTGGTCGGGGCGCCGGTGGTCCAGCGGCCGGTGACGGCCGTGACCATGGCCGGCGAGGCCGAGACGCTGGTGACCTGCATGTGGTGGAGGACGGCCCGGATGCCGCCCAGCTCCTCGCCGCCGCCGGCCCGGCCGGGCCCGCCGTGGACCAGGTGCGGCAGCGGGGCCCCGTGGCCGGTCGACTCGCCGGCGTCGTCGCGGTCGAGGACGAGCAGGCGGCCGTGCCAGGGGGCGACGCCGGCGACGACGCGGCGGGCGAAGTCGGGGTCGTGGGTGACGACGGAGCCGACCAGGCTCCCCCGCCCGAGCGCGGCCAGCTCGACCGCCTGGGCGGCGTCCTGGTAGCCGATCACGCTGGTGACCGGCCCGAACGCCTCCACCTGGTGGAGCTCGGGCGCCCCGGGGGAGCCGGCCACCAGCACCGTCGGGGCGAAGAAGGCCCCCCGGTCGGGGTCGCCCGAGGCCAGGTCCACCTTGCCGGGGCCGCCTACGGCGACCTCGGCGCCGCGGCCCAGCCGGGCCACCGCCCGGCCGACCTCGGCCTGCTGGTCGCGGCTGACCAGCGGGCCCATGGTCGTGGCCTCGTCCCGCGGGTCGCCCACCCGCACCCCGGCCAGCCGGTCGCCGAGGGCGTCGACCACGGCCCGGACCTGCCCGGCCGGGACCAGGCAGCGCCGGATGGCCGTGCACTTCTGCCCCGTCTTCTCGGTCAGCTCGCGGACCACCTCCCCGACGAACAGGTCGAACTCCTCGTCTCCCGGGGTGGCGTCGGGGCCGAGGATCGAGCAGTTGAGCGAGTCGGCCTCGGCGTTGAACCGGACCGCCTCGCCGACCACCGCCGGGTGGGCCCGCAGCCGCCGGGCGGTGGCCGCCGAGCCGGTGAAGGCGACGGTGTCCTGCCCGCCGAGGTGGTCGAGCAGGTCGCCGACGCCGCCGCAGAGCAGCTGCACCGACCCGGGCGGGAGGGCGCCCGACTCGATCAGGTGCCGGAAGGCCAGCTCGGTCACGTAGGCGGTCTGGCTGGCCGGCTTGACGATCGCCGGCATGCCGGCGAGCACGGCCGGGGCCAGCTTCTCCAGCATCCCCCAGACGGGGAAGTTGAAGGCGTTGATGAACACGGCCACGCCGGGCCGGGAGCTGTAGACGTGCTGGCCGACGAAGGTCCCGCCCCGGCCCAGCCGCTGCGGCGGCCCGTCGGCGTAGAGGACGCCGTCGGGCAGCTCGCGGCGGCCCTTGCTGGCGTACACGAACAGGGTCCCGATGCCCCCGTCGACGTCGACCTTGGCGTCGCCCAGGGTGGCCCCGGTCCGGGCCGACTCCTGGTAGAGGCCGTCGCGGTGCTCGCGCAGGTAGCCGGCGAGCTGCTTGAGGGCGGCCGCCCGCTGGTGGAAGGTCAGCTCCCGCAGGGCCGGCCCGCCGGCCCCGCGGGCATGCTCGACCATCCCGGCCACGTCCACCCCGGTGCTCGACACCCGCCCCACCGGCTCCCCGGTGGACGCGTCCCGCACCGTCACTCCCTCGTCGGTCGCGGTGTGCCAGCCGCCGCGGACATAGGAGCCGATCATCCTGGCCACGTGGTCCTCCTTCTACCGAACATTCGGTCACATGGTTTGGGAGCCCGGCCGGCGGTGTCAACCCGGGTGGGCCGGCCGCCGCCGGCCTCCCGGTCCCGCGGACGGTTGACTTGCTCGGCGGGAACCTGCGAGCCTCGCCCGATACGCGCGGGTCTGTGAGGTGCAGGGAGATCGTGACGGTTCATCCAGCTCGTGATGACGGCGAGGCCGAGGAGGCCAGGCGGCGCCGGCACCGGGTCCGGGCGGCGCTGACGGTCCTGGCCGTCCTGGCCGTGGTGGCGGGCGCGCCCCTGCTCGCCCAGGGGTACCGGGAGCTGCGCGACCAGGAGGGCGTGCGGCAGGTCGCGCTCCAGCTCGCCGGGGGGCGGGACGCCGCCTGCGCGGTCGTCCAGCCCGGCGCGGCCGGCTGCCCGGTGCCCGACGCCGCGGTGGCGCCGTACCGGTCGGCGGTGGAGGCCGACTGGTACCTGGTGGCCGGCTACGTCCTGGCCGGGGCAGGGGTGTTCGGGCTCGGCGCCCTGTTCCTGTACGGGTCGGGCGCCAGGCGGGTCAGCCGCTGGTGCCTGGGCGGCGTCGCCCTCGCCGGGGCGGCCGACGCGTGCGAGAACCTGGCCCTGCTGCGGGGACTGGGCACGCTCGGCCAGGGCCAGGGCGGCGACGACCCCTTCGCCCTGGCCTCCTCCCTGGCGGTGCTGAAGTTCGCCGTCGGCGGCCCGCTGCTGCCCGCCTTCGTGGTCGTGGGCAGCGTCCTGCTCGCCCGCCGGGTCCTCGGGCCGACGACGGTGCGCCGCATGGACGACCGCCCGCCCGGCCGGGGCGAGCCCAAGATCGTCCGGGCGGGCCAGCGCGACCCCGAGCCGGAGCGGCGTCCCGACATCATCCTGCCGCCGGCGGTGGCCGACGCCTCGACGGCCACCCTGTCGGCGACGGTCGGGCACTCGGGTCCCGACGTCCAGCGGGACCTCTACCTCAAGCAGGCGGCCGAGGAGGCCGGCAAGGCCGCGGGCGGCGGCCCTCCCCGGCCCGTCCTGGCCGACCCGCTGCCGTCGCGCTGGCGCAACGCCGGCCGGGTCCCGCCTGGTCGGCCCCCGGCCGAGGTCGGCATCTGCGCCTCGGGCGGCGGGATCCGCTCGGCCTCGGTCACCCTGGGGGCGCTCCAGGCGCTCCAGGCCAAGGTCCTCCCCCGGGCCCGCTACCTGGTGTCGGTGTCGGGCGGCGGCTACATGACCGGCGCCTTCCAGCTGGCCCTGACCGGGGCCAACCCCGGGGCGGAGTCGCTGGCCCGGCCGGAGGACGTGTTCACGCCGGGGTCGGCCGAGGAGGACCACCTGCGGCGCCACGGCAAGTACCTGGCCGACGGCTTCCGCGAGTGGGCGACGGCCCTCGGCGTGGTCCTGCGCGGGGTGGCCGCCTCGCTCAGCCTGCTGACCCTCTGCGTGGTCGTGCTCGGGGTCGGGCTCAACGCCTTCTACCGGGCGGCCCCGGTCGTCGACGTCACCCGGTTCCTCCCCCGGTTCGACCCGGCGAGCGGGCCGGAGCACGCCGGCTTCCCGGCGCCGACCCCGGCCGTCTGGTGGGCGCTGGCCGCCGGGGCGGCCGTGGCCGCCGCCGCCTGGGTGGTGTTCATGGTCAGGCTGCTGGCCGGCAACCGGTGGTTGATCGTGGTCCGGGCCGCCCGCAACGTCTTCCGGGTCGCCGTCGGCATCACCGCGGTGGTCGCCGTCTACGCCGTCGTCGTGCCGGTGGTCGTCTGGGCGATGACGGGGCTCACCTGGGCGATCGGGATCGAGAACCCGGTGCCGGCCGCCTCCTTCACCGCGATCGTCACCACCCTGCTGACCTGGCTCGGCGCCCTGGCCAGCACGACCTGGCGCCGCACCGAGAGGGTGCGGGCCAGCGGGGCCAAGCTGGGGCTGCGCGGGCTGCTGGGCGGCCGCGGCCAGGGCGAGGTGGTCGAGCGGCAGGTCGCGACCGGGTTCGGGCAGACCCTGATCGTCTGGGCGGCGCACGCCGTGCTGGCGTTCGTGTTCGTGTTCGTGGCCGCCTGGACGACCGCGGCCGCCCACCGCTGGCCGCCCTGGCTGGGCCCGGTCCTGCTCGGCGTGCTCGTCGGGGCGGGCTTCCTGATCGACCAGACCTGGCTCGGGCTGCACCCCTTCTACCGGCGCCGGCTGGCCTCGGCGTTCGCCGTCCGCCGGGCCACCATGCCCGACGGCGGCGTCGGCGCCCTCGCCTACAGCTTCGAGGAGCCGACCACCCTCAGCCGGTACGGCCAGCGTGCCCCCGGCTTCCCCCAGGTCATCTTCGTGGCCGCGGCCGCCCTGTCGGGCCAGTCGCGGACCCCGCCGGGCCGCCGGGCGGTCTCGTTCACGCTGTCGGGGGACTACGTCGGCGGGCCGGACGTCGGCTGGGTGCGGACCAGCTTCCTGGAGGACAACTGCAAGCCCGCCCTCCAGCGGGACGTGACCGTCCAGGCGTCCATGGCCGTGTCCGGGGCGGCGATCGCGTCCGCCATGGGCCGCCACGCGGCCGCCGTGCAGCGGCTGCTGGCCCTGTCCAACGTCCGGCTCGGCACCTGGCTGCCCAACCCGGCGTTCCTGGCCGCCCTGGGACGCACGAGCACCGACTGGCGGACCCCGCGCCTGCCCAACGCCCGCCGGCTGCCCTACCAGCTGCGCGAGATCATCGGCGCCTACCCGGCCGAGGGCCGGATGCTGCTCTGCACCGACGGCGGCCACTGGGAGAACCTCGGCCTGGTCGAGCTGCTGCGCCACCGCTGCCGGACCGTCTACTGCATCGACGCCAGCGGCGACGCGCCGCCGTTCGCCACCACCCTGGCCGAGGCGATCACCCTCGCCTACGAGGAGCTGGGCGTGCGCATCACCCTGCCCGACCCCGGCGGCCTGGTCCCGGGCAGCGCCGACCCGCTGCAGCCGTCGGGGGTGCTGGAGCGGCTGAACGCCCGCCTGTCCCGGGAGGCGGTGGTTTGTGGCGTGATCGAGTACCCGGAGCCGTTCTCGGTCGACGGCGGCGAGCCGTCCTGCAAGGGCACGCTGATCGTGGCCAAGGCCGTGCTCACCCCCAAGATGCCCTACGAGCTGCTCACCTACGCCCTCAAGGAGGCCGCCTTCCCGCGCCAGAGCACCGGCGACCAGTTCTTCGACCACGAGCAGTTCGACGCCTACCGGGCCCTTGGCCACTTCATCGGCACGGCCGCCCTCGACAAGACGGAGGCCGGCGAGGCCGAGCCGCCCGAGCCGCCGGCGCAGCTCAGCCGCTGGCGACGGCGCCGACGGCGGCGGTGAGGGCGCCTCAGCCGGTGGCGGCGCGGCCGGCCCAGCGGCGGGCGCCGTCGACCCGGGTGACGGTGCCGAACGGCTCGGGGAAGTGGGCCGGGGCGAGCCACATGCGCTCGGACTCGAGCTGGTCCAGGAGGCGGCGGCGGGTCGACCGGGCCAGGTCGGGGTCGACGTCGGCGGCCGGGCACCAGTCGGGCTCGCCGACCTGCGCCGGGTGGTTGGCGACGTCGCCCCAGAGCAGGACCGCGTCGTCGCCGGAGCGGACGAGCAGGCTCTGCGAGCCGGGCGTGTGCCCGGGGGTGTGGACGAGGCGGAGCTGGGCGTCAAGGGCCCGGTCGCCGTCCAGCAGCTCGGCCACCCCGAGCGCCTGGAGCGGGGCCACGCAGCGGTCGAAGGCGACCCTGGTCTCGGCGGGCCGGGCCGCGAACAGGTCCCAGTCGGCCCGCTGGACCAGGTAGCGGGCCCGCGGGAACCACGGCCGGGGCCGGTCGCCGTCCCAGGCCAGGTTCCAGCCGACGTGGTCCAGGTGCAGGTGGGTGAGGACGACCAGGTCGATCTCGTCCGGCTCGACCCCGGCGTCGGCCAGCTCGGCGGGCAGCCGTCCCGGCGTGCCGATCCAGCCGGCCCCGGGCACGCCCGGGCCGCCGACGCCGGTGTCGACCAGGACGACCAGGTCGCGGGAGCGGACCACGAAGCACCAGTCGCGCAGCCGCCATCGGTCGGGGCCGCCGAACGCCCCGGGATGGCGCGACCGCCAGGGCGCCCAGGCGGCCGCCGGGACCTGGGGGAAGGCCTCGGCCAGGGGGGCCGGGAAGTCGCCGGTGACGTCGCAGTGGGCGGTGACCTGGACGGTGCCGACGGTCAGCGTCCGGGCGGCCATGGGGCCTCCTTCAGCGCTCGGGGCGGGAGGTCAGCCAGGCGCCGGTGACCACCAGGGCGGTGCCGGCGACGGCCGAGGGGGCCACCTGCTCGTCGAGCACGAGCACGCCGAGGACGATGGCCACGACCGGGATGAAGTAGGTGGCGACGGCCCCTCGGGGGCCGCCGACGCGGCCGACCAGGGTCGTCATCAGGACGAAGGCGAGCCCGGTGCCGAGGATCCCCAGGGGCAGCATGGCCAGCACCGACGGCCAGGCGAACGAGGAGCCGCGAAGCCCCCACAGCCCGAACGGCAGCAGCAGGACCAGGGCGGCGAGCTGGGCCCGGAGCAGCACCGGCAGGGCGCCGTGGCGCTGCTGCAGGGGCACGGCCAGGTTGACGGCCAGGCCGTAGCAGAGGACGGCCAGCACGACCAGGCTGGCCCCGAGCATGGTGGCCCGCGAGCCGGCCAGCTGGGGCCAGGAGATGGCCAGCACGCCGGCGAACCCGACGAGGAGCCCGAGGGCGTGGACGCGGGGCAGGGGCCGGCGCAGCAGCACCACCGCCCAGGCGGCCCCGGCCAGCGGCACGGCCCCGTTGAGCATCCCGGCCACCGACGAGTCGATCCACTGCTGGGCCACCGGGAACAGGATCAGCGGCAGGCCGGACCAGATGATCCCGAGGAAGGCCACCCGCAGGCGGTCGTCGCGGCCGATCGGGCGGCGGGCCGCCGGGACCAGGGCGAGTGCCGCCACGCCGAGGGCGACCCGGGCGACGGCGATCACCCCCGGCTCCAACGTCTCCAGCCCGATGTCGATGAACAGGAACGACGACCCCCAGATGAGGGCCACGCTGACCAGCAGGGCCCACTCGGCGGCGCCGAAGGACCCGGGGCGGCTGCCCCGCCCGGTCTCCAGCAGCCGCCGGCTCACGGCCGCCCCCCGGGGGCGCCGTCGAGGACCTCGAGGGCGCGGTCGATGTCGGCCTCGGTGTTGTAGAGGTGCGGGGAGACCCGCAGCCGCCCCCGCCGGAAGGCCGCGTCGACCCCGGCGGCGGTCAGCGCCTGGTGCAGTGGCGGGTTGCGCTCGGGGCGGTGGTCGCCGAAGACGACCAGGGCCGAGCGGGCCGGCCCCCGCCTGGGGCTGACCAGCTCGTAGCGGTCCGGGTCGAGACCCCCGACGAACCGGTCGACCAGGTGCTGGTCCCAGGCGGCGACCCGGTCGATGCCGAGGCCGAGGAGGTACTCGACCGAGGCCGTCCAGGGCTGGAAGGTGAGGAAGTTGGCCGTGCCGAACACGTCCCAGCCGGCGGCGCCGACGTCCTCGCGGAGCCGGTAGCCGCTGTCCTGGCCGAGGTCGTCCTGGCCCTGGTGGGCCAGCCAGTAGGCCGGCCGGTAGGTGAGCGAGGCCAGCAGGTCGGGAGCCAGCCAGCAGAAGCCGGTCCCGTACGGGCCGCAGAGCCACTTGAACCCGCAGCTGACCAGCGCGTCCACGGGCAGGGCGGCCAGGTCCAGGGGGACGGCCCCGACGGCCTGGGAGCCGTTGACGACGAAGGTCACCCCGGCCCGGCGGCACACCCCACCCACCGTGGCCAGGTCGACCGTGTGCCCGGTGAAGGAGAACACCCAGCTGGTGCAGAACAGCCGGGTCGCCGGGGTCAGCTCCGCCTCGAGCTGCCCGGCCTCCAGCCTCCCGCCCTCGGGCTTGAGCAGCCGGACCCGCACCCCGCGGTCGGCCAGGGGCAGCCAGGGCACGATGGTGGCCGGGAAGTCCCCGTCGACCAGCAGGACCTCGTCGCCCTCGCGCCAGGGGACGCCCTGGACGAGCAGGTGCAGTCCGTAGCTGGTGCTGTTGCCCAGGGTCACCTGGTCGGCCGGCACCCCGGCGAGCCGCCCAAGGGCGTCCTTGAGCCGCCGTGGGACCGCGTCGAAGGCCTCGTCGCGGATCCGGTGCGGCGCCGCCTTGTCGGCCAGCGCCCGCTCGGCCGCCGCCACCGCGACCCGGGGCAACGGCCCCTGGTGGGCGCAGTTCAGCCAGGCCCGCCCTTCGAACCCGCCGAAGTCCCCGGCGGCGTCCAGCCGGGGCCCTTCGCCGGTCAAGCCGGTCCGGCCGCGGCGTCGGCGGGGTCGCGGACGGTGACCTGGACCCGCTGGACGGCGTTGTTGACGTAGCCGCCGGTGTTCCAGGGGGCCTCGAGGGGCTGGGTGTTGCCGGCGGCGTCGGTGGCCCGCGAGCACAGCTCGTACGACCCGGGGGCCGCCTCCCAGGCGAAGCGCCACCCGGCCCAGGCCCAGGGGGACGGCTGGCCGTCCAGCTCGGCCGGCCGCCAGGTGCGGCCGCCGTCGCTGCTGACCTCGACGGCGGCCACCGGGGCCAGGCCCGACCAGGCCCGGCCGGTCAGCAGGTGGCGGCCGGGGGCGAGGAAGCGCCGGCGGGACTCGAACTCGGGGATGCCGGGCGGCAGCAGCAGCGAGCGCGGCTGGATGCGGGTCACGGGCGTGCCCGGGTCGTCCTCGGAGGCGTGGATCAGGTAGGTGCCGGTCTGCTGGTAGCCCTCGAACGGCTCGCCGAGCACGCTGATCCGGCGGAGCCATTTGACCGAGGTCATGCCGTACCAGCCGGGCACGACCAGCCGCAGCGGGTGGCCGTGCTGGGGTGGCAGGGGCCGGCCGTTGACCGCCCAGGCGAGCAGGATCTCGGGGCGCATGGCCTCGGCCAGGGGCAGGCTGCGCTCGTAGTCGTGCTCGAGCCCGCCCTGGACGCCCCGGTCGGCGCCGGCGAACGCGACCTCGACGGCGTCGGAGCCGACCCCGGCCTCCTCCAGCAGGGGGGCCAGCGGCGTGCCGGTCCACTCGGCCGTCCCCACCGCCTCCTCCAGCCAGGGCTGGCTGACCGGCCGCGGGTCGAGGCGGGCCCGGCCGTTGCCGGCGCACTCCAGGGTCACCGGCGCCGTCACCGCCGGACGCCGCCGGAGCTCCTCCATGGAGAGGCTGATCGGCGTGGCCACCCGCCCGCCGATCTCCAGCCGCCAGGTCCGCTCGTCGGCCGCCGGGATGTCGAAGTGGATCAGCAGGTAGTGGAGGCCGACCGGGGTGATGTCGTAGCGCAGCGCCTCCAGCGGCATGCCGTGGTTGCGTGCCGCCAGGGCCAGCTCCTCGAGGGTGATGCCGCTCGTGCGACCTTCGCTGGCCGCCAGGTCGGTCATGGTGATCCTCTCCTTCTACTGGAGGTCGAGACCGCGGAGGAGCTGGGCGTTGAGGGCGACGACGATGGTGGACAGGCTCATCAGGATGGCGCCGACGGCCGGGGCCAGGGTGATGCCGGCCCAGGCCAGGGCGCCGGCGGCGACCGGCACGGCCACCAGGTTGTAGTAGCCGGTCGCCCACCCCAGATTCTGCAGCATCTTGCCGCAGCCGTCCCCTCCCCCCCGCCTCCACCCGGGCCCGGACCGCCGTGTCGGGCGGGGTGAAGTGGTCCATCAGAGCAGCGATCTCCAGGTGAACTCGGGGTCGTAGCCCAGCAGCCGCCTCGCCTTGTCGATGCCGAGGAGGGTGCCGTGCTCGGCCAGGTCGTCCTTGACGGGTACCCCGGGAAACACCTCGGCCATCAGCTCGCGGCTGGGACGGCGCATGACGGTGTCGGCGGCGGCGATGATGAACGCCTCGGCCCCGGCCACCTCGGCCTCCAGGGCGCGGCGCACGGCCTGGGCCACGTGCGACTCGTCGACGTAGCCCCACAGGTTCCAGCTGCGCAGCCGCGGGTCGTCCCAGAACGACGGGAACCGCTGGTAGTCGGCGCGGGTCATGATGTTGGAGAAGCGCAGGCCGAGGATCGGGATGCCGGTCCAGCGGGAGAACTGGCGGGCCATCTCCTCGCCCACGACCTTGGACAGGGCGTAGGAGGTCTCGGGGCGCAGCTCGTGGGCCTCGTCGATCGGCGCGTAGTCGGGCGGGCGGTCGAAGGGGCGGCCGAGGGTCGTCTCGCTGGACGCCCAGACCACCCGCTCCAGGCCAAGGCGGGCCGCGGCCGCGAACACGGTGTGGGTGCTGGTGACGTTGTTCCGGAACACGACGTCGGGGGTGGCGTGCACCGGCGAGGGGATGGCGGCCAGGTGGACGACCGCCTGGATGCCTGGCAGCACCTCCCCGCCGCTGAGCGCTTCGAGGGTCTGGCCGAAGTCGGTCAGGTCGGCGGGCAGGAACGGCGCCGGCGAGTCGGCGTCGCTCGACTCGGCCGAGGGGACCCGGTCGAGGTTGAGCACCTGGTGCCCGTGCTCGAGCAGGTCGCGGACGACGGCGCGCCCGGCCTTCCCGCTTCCCCCGGTGACGGCGATCCTGGCCATGGCGGCTCCCCTCTGCTCGGAGGCACCAAGGCTATCGGCTGCCGAAGGGGATGACGTCGCCGGCGCACCACCAGCGGGCGGCGGCGCTGCTGATCTCGGGGCAGGGCGAGTCGGGCTGGCGCTCCAGCAGGCTGGTGAGCTCGGCCTCCAGGGACCGGAGGCGCTCCAGCTCGGCCCGGACCTCGGCCAGCCGCCCCCGGAGCATGGTCTCGGTGTGCCCGCACGGGCACTGGCCCCGGTCGGCGACCTGGAGCAGCTCGCCGATCTCGCGCAGCCGCAGCCCGGCCCGCTGGGCGCCCTTGATGAGGCGCAGCCGGCCGAGGGCGTCCTGGTCGTAGAGCCGGTAGCCGGCCGCCGAGCGGGCCGGGGGCGGCAGCAGCCCGACCCGCTCGTAGTAGCGGACGGTGTCGGCGCTGAGGCCGGCCTGGGTGGCGAGGGCGGAGACGGTGAGGGCCATGGCCCAAGGATAAACCTTGGAGCGCGCTCCAAGGTCAACCCTACCGAGGCGCCCTCGTAGGCGAAACGTACGTAATTGCTCGTCAATACATACGATGACGAAGCTCGCCGAGGTTCCCATACTGGCCTCTGCAGCTTGACAAGCCGGGTTTCAGGGAGGGGCAACGTGCGAGTTCGAGCTGGTTTGACCGCGCTGGCCGCCGTGGCGCTGGTGGCCGCGGCCGGCTGCACCTCGAACGGGGGGGACGGCGCCCGCCCGTCGGCGGCGGCGACGGCCACGACCACCCATCACGCCACCGCACCGGCCGCGCTGGCCGCCGACGCGTCCCCGCGGGAGGTGCGGGCCCGCTTCGAGCAGCTGCTCGGGCAGCACGCCCTGCTGGCCGTGCGCCTGGGCCGCAGCGAGGTGGCCATGGCCCCCGGGCTGCAGAAGGTGGTCGAGGCCTCGCTGGCCGCCAACGCCGGCGCCCTGGCCCAGTCGGTCGGGGTGACCTACGACGCCGCCGACGCCACCAGGTTCGAGCAGCTCTGGAAGGGCTACACCGACGAGCTGGCCGCCTACGCCGAGGGCGCGGCCACCGGGAACGACGCCGCCGTCCAGGAGGCGCGGTCGGCCCTGCTCGACCACTGCGACGAGTGGGGCGCGTGGCTGGCCGAGGCCAGCGGCGGCCGGGTCGAGGCCGGCCAGGCCACCAAGAACGCCCAGGCGCGGGTCGAGCAGCTGATGGAGCAGGTCGACGCCTACGCCGACCGGGACTACGAGCAGGCCTACAAGCTGGAGCGCCAGGCCTACCAGAGCACCTACGGCGCCGGGACGACGCTGGCCAGCGCCGGCCTGACCGCCAAGGAGGCGGCCGATCTGGCCAAGGCCCCGGAGAACCTGCGGTCGGCCTTCGCCATGCTGCTGGGCGAGCACATGGAGCTGATCGTGGACGCCCAGCGGGCCACCTTCGCCGGGTCGCCCGAGTTCGAGGCCGCGGCCGGCCAGGTCAACGCCAACACCGCCACCCTGGCCAAGGCGA
Organism: Actinomycetota bacterium; assembly: GCA_036280995.1. Classification (NCBI taxonomy): domain Bacteria; kingdom Bacillati; phylum Actinomycetota; species Actinomycetota bacterium. The sequence continues at coordinate 23,631 of DASUPQ010000161.1, forward strand.
TGAGCGGGATCGTCGGCCCGGAGAAGGCGGCCGAGTTCCAGACCGCCTGGGCCAACCACGTCGAGGGGCTGATGGCCTACACGGCCGCGGTCGCCGGCAAGGACGAGGCCGCCAAGACGGTGGCCAGGGAGAACCTTGACGGGTTCGCCGAGCGGCTGGCCCTCTACTTCAGCGACGTGGTCCGCAACCCGCTGGCCACCGACCCGCTCACCGACGCCATCACCGCCCACGACGAGCACCTGATCAACCAGGTCGACGCCTACGCGGCCAAGGACTACGCTCGGGCCCAGCAGGTCCAGGACAACGGCTACCAGCAGATGGTCGGGGTGGCCAACGTCCTGGTCGACGCCATCGAGAAGGTGATGGCGGCCGGCATGCCGGCCGGCGGCTCCACGACCGGCGGCGGCGGGACCGCCCATGTCCACCCGTGAGGTGAGCGCCAGGAGATGACCAGGGGCAGGGCCTGGCCGGGAGCCGCGGTGGGTGCCGTGGTCCTGCTCGCCCTGGGTGTGGCGCTGGCCGGCTGCACCGGGCCGCGGGCCCGCTACGCCGGGGTCAGCAGCACGGTGTCGACCGAAGCCCAGTCCCCGCCCCAGGAAGGGGCGGCGGCCGTCCGCGACTTCCGCTCGGTCCGCGGCTACCGGCCCACGCCGGTCCCGGTGCGGCTGGAGATCGCCAGGATCGGCGTCGACACGGCGCTGCAGCAGCTCGGCCAGGACGGCGGCGGGGCCGTCGAGGTGCCGACCGGGCCCCGCCAGTGGGAGGACGCCGGCTGGTACGCGGGCGAGGGCGGCACCCGGCCGGGCGACCCCGGCTCGGCGGTCATCCTCGGCCACGTCGACTCCAAGCGGGGGCCGGCGGTGTTCTACCGGTTGCGCGAGCTGCGGGCCGGCGACCCGGTGGTGGTCGTCCGGGCCGACGGCTCGCGGGTCCGGTTCGTGGTCGAGCGGGTCGAGCAGTACCCGAAGCGGCGCTTCCCCACCGAGGACGTCTACTACCCGACGCTGAGCCCGAAGCTGCGGCTGGTCACCTGCGGCGGCGCCTTCGACCCGGCCGCCGGCCACTACCGCGACAACGTGATCGCGTTCGCCAGCCTCAGCGGCTGAGCGACCAGGCCGTATCATCGGCCGATGCGAGCCGACGAGGTGGAGGGGAGCGGACCCCCGGCGGCGGCCGGTGCGTGGTACCGGCCGATGGTGGCGCGGGCGACCGACGAGGAGCACCGCTCGGCGACGGTGCTGGAGCTGTTCTTCGACCTGTGCTTCGTGGTCGCCGTGGCCTCGGCCGCGTCCGCGCTCCACCACGAGGTGGCCGAGGACCACGTCCGCGACGGCGTGGTCGGCTACATCTCGGTGTTCTTCGCCATCTGGTGGGCGTGGATGAACTTCACCTGGTTCGCCTCGGCCTACGACACCGACGACGTCGCCTACCGGCTCACCACCCTGGTCCAGATCGCCGGGGCCCTGATCCTGGCCGCCGGGGTGCCCGACGCCATGGACGGCGCCGACTTCACCGCCATCACGATCGGCTACGTGGTCATGCGCCTGGCCATGGTCACCCAGTGGCTGCGGGCGGCCGCCGCCGACCCGCCGCACCGGCGCAGCGCGCTGCGCTTCGCCGCCGGCATCGTGGCCGTGCAGGTCGGCTGGGTGCTGCGCCTGTTCCTGCCCGAGGGACCGGGCTACGCCAGCTTCCTGGTGCTGGCCGCGGCCGAGCTGGCCATCCCCATCTGGGCCGAGCGGGCCGCTCCCACCACCTGGCACCCCCGCCACATCGCCGAGCGCTACGGCCTGTTCACCCTGATCGTGCTGGGCGAGTGCGTGCTCGCCTCCACCCTGGCCATCCAGGCGGCGCTGGAGGAGGACGCCGTCCTGGCCGACCTGGCGACGACGGCGGTCGGCGGGCTGCTGACCGTGTTCGGCATGTGGTGGCTGTACTTCGCCAAGGAGTCCCACTGGTTCCTGACCTCGCTGCGGGCCGGGATCGTCTGGGGGTACGGCCACTACCTGATCTTCGCCTCGGCCGCGGCCGTCGGGGCCGGCCTGGCCGTCAACGTCGACTACCTGACCCACCACGCGGCCATCGGCCCCCGGGCGGCGGCCGCCGCCTTCACCGTCCCGGTGGCCCTGTTCCTGGTGGCCGTCTGGGCGCTCCAGATCCGCCCCCTCCAGCTGCACCACTGGCACACCTCGCTCGTGCCCACCACCGCCGTGCTGGCCCTGGTCTCGACCCTCGGCCCGGAGCCCATCCTGGTCACCGGCCTGCTGGTGGCGGCCATGATCGGGATCTCCCTGGTCGCCCTGCAGCGCCGGGCGGCCACGACCGGGGCGTCCTAGCTCAGCTGGGGACCGCCCAGGTGCCGTCGCCGGCGATCAGCTGGTCGGCCTCCACGGGGCCCCAGGTGCCCGGCTCGTACTCGTACAGCGGGGTGGCGTCGTGGCCCAGCACCGGGTCGACCACCTGCCACTCGGCCTCCACGGCGTCCTCGCGGGCGAACAGCTCGGTGTCGCCCTCCATGGCGTCGCCCAGCAGGCGCTCGTAGGGTGGCCGGCCGAGGGCGGGGTGGTGGGCGGCGACCAGCTCCACGTCCTCGCCGATCAGGTGGTCGCCCGGGACCTTGACCCGCAGGCCGAGCTCGATGCGGACGTCGGGGCCGAGGTGGAGGCGCAGGTGGTTGGAGCGGGCCGGGATCAGCTCTCCGAACAGCTCCAGGGGCGGGCGCCGGAACTCGACCAGGACCTCGGTGTCGGTCACCGGCAGGTGCTTGCCGGCGCGGATGTAGAAGGGCACCCCGGCCCAGCGCCAGGTGTCGATGGCCAGGCGGGCGGCCACGTAGGTCTCGACGGCCGAGTCGGGGGCCACTCCCGGCTCGTCGCGGTAGCCGCGGAACTGGCCGCGGACGACGCTGGAGCGGTCGAGCGGGCGGATGGCCCGGATCAGCCGGGAGCGCTCCTGGCGGGTGGCGTCGGGGGTGTGGACGGCGGGGGCGTCCATGGCCAGCAGGGCGAGCACCTGGAGGAGGTGGTTCTGGAGGACGTCGCGGATCGCGCCCGCCTCCTCGTAGAAGGCGCCCCGGCCCTTCACGCCGAAGTCCTCGGCCATGGTGATCTGCATCTGGCGGATGTAGCGGGCGTTCCAGATCGGCTCCAGCAGCGCGTTGGCGAAGCGCAGGTAGAGGATGTTCTGGATCGGCTCCTTGCCCAGGAAGTGGTCCATGCGGAAGATGCGGTCCTCGGGCAGGTGGCGGTGCAGGATCTGGTTGAGCTCGAGGGCCGAGGCCAGGTCGCGGCCGAACGGCTTCTCCACGATCACCCGGGCCTCGTCGAGCGCGCCGGCGGCGGCCAGCCCCTCGGTCACGGTGGCGAACATGCTCGGCGGGATGGCGAGGTAGTGCAGCGGCCGCCGGGCGTCGCCCAGGGCCTTGCCGAGCCGCTGGAAGGTCCGGGTGTCGGCGTAGTCGCCGTCGATGTAGTCCAGCAGCCCGATCAGCCGGGCGAACGCCTCCTCGTCGACCTTGCCCTTGCCGAGGTCGTGCTCCACGCTGTCGCGGGCCCGCCGGCGCAGGTCGTCCAGGTCCCAGCCTGACCTGGCCACGCCGATGATCGGCACGTCGAGGCGGTTGCGCTGGACCAGCCCGTAGAGGGCGGGGAAGACCTCCTTGTAGGCGAGGTCGCCGGTGGCGCCGAAGAACACGAGCGCGTCGGAACGCTGGCTGTCGATCGGACCGCTCCTTGGGTCGTGATGTCCGGGGACGATCATGATCGTATGACGACCGGGGCCACGGGTCGCGCGACCCCGGCCGAGCGGGATGCGGCCGGGGGCGGGTCCGTGAGCGCCGCGGCGGTCAGGCCGGGGTGAGGACCTCGGCCAGGATCGAGCGCACGGCCCGCTCGGTGTAGTCGTCGGCCGGCCAGGCGCGGTCGACGACCAGGTGCTGGAAGGTCGCGGGCTGGGCCCGGGCCCAGACCCAGTCGGTGGCCGACGGGACCGTCCAGCCCTCGGCCAGGCGGCCGTCCTGGTCGACCCGCTCCACGGCGGCCGCGAACATCTCCCGCAGGTCGCCCATGCGGTCGCGCCAGGCCACCCCGCCCTCGTCGCCGTTGGTGGCGGCCGCCTCCAGCGCCCGGGCCACGGGCAGGATCTCGGGGACGTAGGCGAACCAGAGCCGCAGCAGCCGCTCCAGCGCCGCCACCGGCGGCAGCGACCTGGCCCCGGCGGCCCGCCCCGCGAACCCGCTGCGGACGTCGTGGCGGCGGGCCATGGCCACCAGCAGCCCGGCCCGGTTCTCGAAGTGGACGTAGAGGAGCTGGCGGGAGACGCCGGTGGCGGCGGCGATGTCGGCCACCGTGACCGCGCCGATCCCCCGCTCCTGGACCAGGCCCCAGGCGGTGTCGAGGATGCGGGCGCGGGTGTCGCCTCGGGTCCCGGCCATGCCACCAGCCTGCCCCAGGTATTGACACGTGTCAAATAGGGGCCTACTTTACACGTGTCAAACTCATGACTCGGGGAGGTCAGGACGATGTGGACGAGCCCGTACGCGCCGGTCGAGGTCGGAGGGACGACCCTGAACCGGATGGTCCTGGAGGCCGCGGCCCGGTCCGGTGACCGGCCGGCCCTGATCGACGGCCCGACCGGCATGACCGTCAGCTACCGGCTGCTGGCCGAGCGGGTCCAGGGGGTGGCGGCCGGGCTGGCCGCCCGGGGGTTCCGGCCCGGGGACGTGCTGGCCCTGTGGGCGCCCAACCTGCCCCAGTGGGCCGGGGTGGCGCTGGGCGCCATGGCCGCCGGCGGGACCGTGACCGGCGTCAGCCCGGCCGCCACCGAGCGCGAGCTGACCGCCCAGCTGGCCGACGCCGGGGCCTCGGTCCTGGTGACGGTCCCGTCGCAGGTCCCGGCGGCCCGGGCGGCCGCGGCCGCCGCCGGCGTGCGCGAGCTGGTCGTGCTCGGCGAGGCCGACGGCGCCACCCCGATCCTCGACCTCCTGGCCGCCGGCGCCGCCGCGCCGGTCCCGGGTCCCCCGGACCTCGACCCTTCGCTGGCCGTCGGCCTGCTCCCCTACTCGAGCGGCACCACCGGGCTGCCCAAGGGGGTGCTGCTGACCCACGCCAACCTGGTCACCTCGATCCGCCAGGTCGAGGCCGGGCTGCGGGTCACCGAGCGCGACGTCCTGCTCGCCGTGCCGCCGTTCTCGCACATCATGGGGTTCCTGGTCACCCTGGCCGTGCCCCTGTGCGCCGGCGCGACCGTGGTCACCATGCCCCGCTTCGACCCCGGGCAGTTCCTGGAGCTGCTGGAGCGCCGCCGGGTGACCGTCCTGATCGGGGCGCCACCCATGTTCCAGGTCCTGCTGCAGCACCCGCGGGCCGCCGCCGCCGACCTGGGCGCGCTGGAGCTGCTGGTCTGCGGCGGGGCGCCGCTGGCCGCCGCCGCCCAGCGGGCGCTGGCGACCCGGCTGCCGGGGGCGATCGTCGGCCAGGCCTGGGGCCTGACCGAGACGACCGTCGGCCTGAGCATGCCCGACCGGGACGGCGGCAGCGTCCCGGGCACGGTCGGCCGGATCGTGCCCGGCACCGAGCTGCGGGTGGTCGACCCGGACAGCGGCCGCGACCTCGGCCCCGGGGAGCCGGGTGAGCTGCTGGCCCGCGGGCCCCAGGTGATGGCCGGCTACCTGGGCCGGCCCGAGGCGACCGCGGCCATGGTCGACCCGGACGGCTGGCTGCGCACCGGCGACCTCGGCCTGGTCGACGGCGACGGCAACGTGGTGATCGTCGACCGGCTCAAGGAGCTGATCAAGGTGAGCGGCCACCAGGTCGCCCCGGCCGAGCTGGAGGCGCTGCTCGCCACCCACCCGGCCGTGGCCGACGCCGCCGTCCTGCGCCGCGACGACCCCGCCCGGGGCGAGGTCCCGGTCGCGGTGGTCGTGCCCCGGCCCGGGACCGACCCCGACCCCGACGAGCTGCTGGCCTGGGTGGCCGAGCGGGTGGCGCCCTACAAGCGGCTCCACGCCGTCCGCTTCGCCGACGCCATCCCCCGGACCCCCTCGGGCAAGCTGCTCCGCCGGGCCCTGCACGACCAGGACCGCCAGACCGTCTGACCGGGGCAGGACCCAGGGAGCACCGAGGCCCGCCGGGGGGCGGCGCGCAAGCTCCGGCGCCGCACGAACGGCTGGGCGTTGCATGCGGCGCCGGATGCTCGACCGCTGTTCTAGGGGGCGTTCTCCGCGTCGGCGGCGTTGACCCGGATCACCACCCAGCGGTTGCTGCCGGCCACCCGGCGGACCGTGAACTCGACGCCGAGCGAGAGGTCCTCGACCGGGGTGTCGAGCGGGTTGCCGTCGGCCGGGTTGCCCGTGCCCAGGATGATCCCGTCACCCAGGTCCTCCCCGTACAGCTCGGTGAGCGGGTTCCCGTCGGCGTCGACGATCCGGGTGGTGTAGCGCCGGTGGTCCTTGGAGGGGACCACCACCGAGGCGTCGGCGTCGCGGAAGAACAGGTCCTCGCCGCGCAGCTCCAGCCCCGGGTACCAGCCCTTGGCGTCGGTGAAGTGGGGCACGCCGGCCTGCGGGGCGTGGACGTTGCAGTAGGTCGTGTACGAGCCCACCGGGTCCTCGATGCACTCGCGGAACTGGCGCGTCGGCCGCTTGGCGAAGGCCGCGTTCGACGACTGGGCCCGCGACGGCAGGTTCTTCAGCGTGGTCGTGTCGTGCTCGGCCGCCTCGCCGAAGCGCCGCAGCGGGTCGAAGTGGCTGTCCACGATCAGCAGCTGCCCCTTGGAGCCGGTGCTGGGCGGCGCGAAGATCGGGGTGGTCACGTGGTTCACGGTGTACTGGCCGTCGCGGTACCAGACCAGCATGCCGGGGGCGTTGTAGGGGGTGCGGGTGACCCGCCACTCGTCCCCGAACTCGCCGTTGGAGTAGGTGGTGTCGTAGGCGTAGCGCAGGCCCTTGTCGAAGCCGTCGTAGTTGCGCCACTCGGCCAGGTAGTAGTGCTGGTAGATGAAGGTGCCGCTGGTGATGATCCAGCCGGCGCCCTCGGTGTCGGTGAAGGTGCCCTGCTCCGAGGTCCAGCCGTCGGCGCCGCTCTCGACGTCGTCGGTCCAGACCGAGGTGCCGTCGGCGGTGACCTCGAAGTCGTCGGCGAACCAGCCCGGCTCCTCGAAGGCGGCGTCGGTGGCGTAGCGCAGCCGCAGGCCGATGGTGGTGCCGGCGTACGGGGTCAGGTTGACCCAGTCGTGGCGCCACTCGCCGCCGGTGGTCCCGGTGAGGCCGTTCTGGAGGCCGCCGTAGTCACGCAGCCGCCCGTTGGGGTCCTCGTTGGTCGAGACCACGTTGCCGGCCTCGTCGCGGACCTCGAGCTGGGTCCAGGTGGCCCCGCCGTCGGTCGACACCTCGATGAAGCCGTAGTCCCACAGCTCCTCGATGGTGTAGTTGTTCCAGGTCCAGAAGCGCACGTCGGCGCCGGCGGGCACGTCGAGGGTGCGCGACAGCTTCACGTCGGCCCACGACTGGTCGTTGTTCGAGTACCACATGTTGTCGCCGCTGTGCGGCGTGCCAAGGGTGACCGACTTCTCGGGCAGGTTCACCCGGACGCCGTCCTCGGTCCCCCTGGGGGTCCGCGAGGTCTGGCCGACCTTGACGTCGCGGCTCGAGGAGCCGACGCCGAAGGTCTCGGGGTCGACCCAGCCGAGCACGTACTTGTCCCACAGGCCCATGTGGGTCGGGATGGTCTGGAACAGCGGGCCCGTGTGCGACCCGGACGCCATCAGGTCCCAGAAGTCGACGTCGGAGTCGGCCGCGCCGCTGGTGTCGTACAGGTCGGGCAGCCCCAGGTCGTGGCCGTACTCGTGGGAGATGACCCCGACGCCGGCGTCCTCGGCCTGCATGATGTAGTTGTTGACGCGCACCTCGGTGCCTGGGACGGCGTAACCGCCGGTCGACGGGTCGACGTTGCCGGCGTGCGACCAGATCGAGTAGGGGCCCTCGGCGCCGCCGCCGTCGGCCTTGTCGGCGCCGGCGTGGATGATCACGAAGTGGTCGACGACCCCGTCGGCCTCGAACAGGTTGCCGTCGCCGTCGGCGTCGCCCTGGTCCTCGATGTCGTAGCGGGCCCAGGGGAAGTCGGGGTCGCTGGCCGCCAGGGCGTCGACCGCGTCCACGATCAGCTGGCTGACCTGCCGGGGGTTGTCCGGGTGGCCGCTGTTGTCCTGCATCGGCTGGCCGCAGACGGTGGCGCCGTACCAGGCCTCGGAGTGCGGCACCTGGACCCAGCCGGCGACCTCGCCGGTGATGTCGTAGGCGCCCTTGGACATCTCCTGGTAGTGGTTCTTGACGGTGTAGCCGCGCAGGTCGACGCCGGGCTTGCCGTCGGGGCCGGTCAGGTCGGGCCGGACCCGCCGGGTGAGGCCGGTCTTGGTGTAGATCAGCTTGTTGTAGTGGCTGGGGCTGAAGTCCGGCACCCAGAAGGTGTTGTTGTCGGTGCCACGGCCGACCGTCGCCGGGTCGGGCATGTTGTTGTGGAGCGGTCCGCCCAGCAGGGTGCCGGCCGGCTCGGTGACGCACTCCTCGGCGCCCACGAAGGCCGGGCGCTCGAAGCCGGAGAAGTCGTCGTCGGCGTCGGGGTTGAACTCGACCAGGACCGTGAGCAGCCGGGCCGTCTGGGTGGTGGGGGCCTTCTTGAAGGCCCGCGGGCTCTTGCCGCTCTTGGCCGACCTGGCCTCGAGCCGGCCGAGCACCTCGGCCGCCGCCGGGTTGCCGGTCGAGTGCTTGCGGTCGAAGGCCTCGGACTGGGCGACGACCTTGGCGCTGGGGGTGAGCCTGGAGCGGCTGGCCGACGTGCTCAGCCTGCCGAGCCGTTCCTGCTGGTTCCCGATGCGGTCCATCCGCGGCGCCACCGGGTTGGACCAGCTGCCCGGCGACGGCGCCAGGCGGGCCCGCCCCGACGCCGGGTCGCCGGCGCTGGCCGGCGACGGCTGGCTGATGGCGGCCATGGCCACCAGCAGGGCGAGCACCAGCAGCGCGACCAGCGGCCGCCTGAGCGAGTACGGAGTGCTACGAGGCACGGTCGTTTCTCCCCTCTGAGGAACGGCCCTTGACCGACATGAAGGAGTTGCGGTTCCCACCCGCCAATGACCCCGCGAATTGCGGCAAATGTTGGCATGTGCCACAGATCGGGCCCTACTGCAGTCTGCGCAACTGAACCTACGACACTCGGCCTAGTACCGCGGTGGGCCGGGGCTCAGCCGGCGGGGGTGGCGTCCCGCACCCGCAGGGGCTCGCCCTGCTGGCAGCCGGCGGTGCGGGCGGGCGCGGGCTCCCCCACGACCCGGACGCGGGCCCCGGCGGCCAGCACCGCCCGGTCGCCCCCGACCAGCAGCCAGGTACGGCCCTGGTCGGTGGCCAGGAGCAGGCAGCCCGGCCCGCCCCCGGCCTCGACCCGGCCGCTGGCGATCACCCGCACCGCGGGGCGCTGGTCGGCGTCGGGCTGGGTGGCCGGGGCGACGGGGGCGGCCGTGGACGCGGTCGCGGGAACGGGGGGCTCCGGGGTGGCGGGGTCGCCGGCCGGCCCGGCGCACCCGGCGAGCAGGAGCGCGGCCAGGAGCGGCAGCGGTCGGCGGGGCGACGGGGTTCGCATGCCGGTTGGACGCCCGCCGGGCGGCAACGGTTCCCCGCCTAGGCGTCGAGGCCGCGCAGCCGGGCCAGCTCGGCGTTCAGCTCGTTGCCGGCCAGGATGGCCACGCTGGAGAAGTAGGTCCACAGGACGGTCGCGACCACGGCCCCGACGGCCTGGCCGATGATGACCACCTTGGCGTCGTTGACGACCACCCCGGTCGGGGCGCCGCTGCCGAAGGCGAGATACAGCCGGAAGACCCCGGCGGCCAGGATCCACAGGACCACGCCGAGGACGGCGCCCGGGAGCAGGTGACGCCAGGCGTGCCGGACGGTGGGGGCGAACCGGTACAGGCACAGCAGGAACGCGACCAGGACGGCCAGGGCCACCGGCCAGCGGCCGATGTACCAGGCGGTGATCAGGGCCTGGCTGATCCCGAACTGCTCGGCCACGTCGCGGTGCTCGTCCAGGAACGGCGCGTCGACCATGAGGCCCAGGGTCAGGACCACGACCACGACCGACCCGAAGGCGAACCCGAGGGCGATGACCCGCTGCTGGAGCGACAGCCGCTGGTGCCGGTCGTGGTAGGCGGCGTCGAGGGCGCGGCTGGTGGCGGCGAACAGGCGGCCGGCCAGCCACCAGGTGAGCAGGAGGCCGCCGATGGCCGCGCCCCCCTTGCGCTGGTCGAGCTGGGCCCGGACGAAGGGGTCGACGATGCCGTCGGTCAGCTCGGGGCTGATGACGACGCGGACCACGGAGATGGCGGCGTCCTGGCCCCTGGCGATCTTCTCCGGGCCGACGAACCGCTGGATCTGGCCGAGGGCGGCGCCGACGGCCACGGTCAGCGGGACCAGGGTCAGCATGGCGAAGAAGGACATCTCGGCCGCCGGGCCGGTGACCCGGTGGCGCAGGGCGGTGTGGCCCACGTGGGCCGCGAGCTGCCAGGGGTTGTAGCCCAGGACCCGCTCGGGGCGGCGCGCCGCCCACGCCTTGATGCGATCCGTCGGGGCAACCACCGCCTCCACCCCCACATGATCGATCAACCATCTGCCCCGATATTGTGGCAGACCCGCCCAGGAGTCGGCCTTGGCCGACGATCCATGGACCCCGCCCGGCAGAGCCGGTCGGGCTAATAGGTGAGGGCGACCTTGACCGCGTCCAGGGGATGCTCGTCGATCCAGCGGTAGGCGTCCGGGGCCTGCGCGAACGGGAACCGGCGGGCGAGCAGGCCGTCCACCGAGACCCGGTCGGTGTAGAGCAGCCGGGTGGCGGTGTCCATCACCCGGCGCCGGTTCCACAGAGGGGCGTGCCGGTCCGGCGCCCCCCAGGCGCCGATGGAGGCGAGCAGCGTCAGCCGGTTGTGGTGGAACTCCTCACCAAGGCGCACGTTGCCGGCGCCGCCCTGGTAGAACCCGGCCGCCACCACCGTCGCCCCCAGCCCGGCCGCCTGCAGGGCGCCCTGCAGGCCCCGGTCGCTGCCGGAGACCTCGATGGCCACGTCGACGCCCTGCCCCATGTTCAGCTCGCGGATCTGGAGCCCGGCGGCCTTGCCGTCGCCCGGGTCGAGCACGTGGCTGGCCCCAAGCCCGAGAGCCAGCTTGCGGCGGACCGGGTCGGGGTCGAGCGCGAACACGTTCTGGATCCCCTCGAGCCGGCACATCTGCACGGTCAGCAGGCCGATGGCGCCGAGCCCGTGGACGCTGACCGCGTCCCCGAGCTTCATCTCGGCGTCGTGGACGGCCTGCAGGGCGACCGCGGCCAGGCTGATGAACAGGGCCCGCTCGGGGCGCTCGGCGCTCGGCAGCCGCACCAGCGGGTAGGTGGCCCGCAGGGACGCGGCCACGTCCAGCACCGTCTCCTCCTGGTGGGGGGTGCCGGTGTGGACCAGATCCCCGACCGCGACCTCGGTGACGTCGGGGGCGAGCTCGGTGACCTCCCCCACCATCTCGTAGCCGAGCGTCACCGGGTAGGCGGCGGCGCTGCCGGCCGGCGGCTCCACGAAGGCCCGCAGGCCCCGGTCGAAGACCTTGTCGGTGAAGGCGGAGGTGCCGCGGTACAGGCTGAGCTCGGTCCCGTGGCTGATGCCGCTGAGCAGGGCCCGCAGCCGGATCTCGCCCGGGCGCAGGTCGCGGGTCGGCTGGTCGGAGAGGCGCAGCGTGCGGGGGCCGTCGAGCACGAGAGTGCGGGGCATCGAAGTGGTGGCTCCTTGTCGAGGAACTATGCTTGCTCAGCCTACGTCTTGAGGGGAGTCATTGAGCATGAAGCTGTCCTGCCAGGAGCAACTGCTGCCGGGCGCCGGCCTGGAGGAGAAGTGGGCGTTCGCCGCCGAGGCGGGCTTCGAGGGCATCGAGCTGCGGGCCAGGGGCGACGGCCATTTCGCCTCCCGGCTGCCCGAGCTGCGGGCCGCCGCCCGGGCCGGGGTGGTGATGGCCACCGTCTGCCCGGAGACCGACCACTTCATCGGCGACTTCGACGCCGACCGGCGCCGCGACGCCGTCGAGCAGCTGCGCTCCCAGCTCAGCGTCATCGCCGAGCTGGGCGGGGCCGGGGTGCTGACCCCGGCCAGCTGGGGCATGTTCAGCCTGCGCCTGCCGCCCTTCACCCCGCCCCGGCAGCCCGACGAGGACCACAAGGTGCTGCTGGAGGCGCTGGTCGAGCTGGCCGAGCACGCCGCCGCCGAGGGGGTGTGGCTGGCCGTGGAGCCGATCAACCGCTACGAGGACTACATGATCAACCGCCTCGACCAGGCGGTCGAGCTCGGCGAGGAGGTCGAGCGCGCGACCGGGCAGGACTCGGTGCGGGTCTGCGCCGACCTGTTCCACATGAACATCGAGGAGGACGACCTGGCCGCGGCCATCCGGGCCGCCGGCCCGCGCATCGCCCACGTCCACGTCGACGACACCAACCGGCTCCAGCCCGGCACCGGCCACATGGACTTCGGCAGCGTGTTCGCCGCCCTCCGCGACGTCGGCTACGACGACTGGCTCACCTTCGAGTGCCGCCTCCGCGGCGCCCCCGAGGAGGCCCTGCCCGCCTCCACCCGGTTCCTGGCCGGGTTCCTGTCCGGCTAGCTCGCGGGGGCCGCCGCGGCGACCTCGACCACCCGGCCCTCGCGGCTGCTGCGGAGGGCGTGCTCGGTGACGGCGACGGTGGCCCGGGCCTCCGAGGGCGCGACCGGGACCGGGCCCTCGCCGGCGACGGCGGCGGCCATGGCGGCGTAGAAGGCCCCGTAGTCGCCGGGCACGGCCGTCACCCGGGCGTGGAGCCCGAGGCCGGCGACCTCGGTGGTGAGGGTGCCGTGGCGGTCGGGGGGCTCGGTCCCCCAGCCCGGGTCGCCGGGGCGGGCGCCGGCCCGCAGGGCCGCCTCCTGGGTGTCCATGCCCCAGGTGACGAACGACCCCCGGTCGCCGTGGACCTCGAAGCGCGGCCCGGGGTGGCGCACCTCCATGGCGGCGTGGAGCAGGACCCGCAGCCGCCCGTAGCCGAGCACCAGGTGGACGTAGTCGACCGCCTCGACCCCGGGACGCTGGACGGCCAGGTCGGCCCAGACCGTCGCCGGCATGCCGAAGAGCTGCAGCGCCTGGTCGATCAGGTGCGGTCCCAGGTCCCAGAGGACGCCCGACCCGGGGACGGCCTCCTCCTTCCAGCCGCCCTTGGGAACGGGGCGGAAGCGGTCGTAGCGGGAGACGAAGCTGGACACCTCCCCGAGGAGGCCGGCCCCGAGGCAGCGCCGCACGGTGAGGAAGTCGCCGTCCCAGCGCCGGTTGTGGAACACGCTGAGCCGCCGGTCGGCCGCCTCGGCGAGGGCGATCAGCTCGTCGGCCTCGGCCGTGGACAGGGTGAACGGCTTGTCCACGACCACGTGCCGCCCGGCCCGCAGGGCGGCCGCGGCCAGCCGGTGGTGGACGGCGTTGGGCGCCGCCACCACCACCAGCTCGACCGCCGGGTCCTCCAGCAGCTCCTCGGCCGAGGCCACCACCCGCACCCCGGGAAGGTCCCGGCCGGCCTGACCGGCGCGGCTGGTGGCGACCGCGTGCAGGCGCAGGCCGGGCGCGGCCTGGACCAGCGGCGCATGGAACACCGACCCGCCCAGCCCGTACCCGGCCAGCCCGACCCCGATGGCTTCCGCTCCCATCGGGGCATGATCGCACCAGTCGACCGGCGGAGCCGGTCGAAGGCTAATGGCCGTCGGCCGAAGGCCGACTCCAAGCCGCCGGCTGCTGGCCCGACTCCTGCTGGTAGGCGCGCGAATAGGCGTCGGCGGCGACCATGGCGTCGACCACCATCCCGGGCGTGACCGCGAACGGCATGTTGTGGATGGTCTCGCCGGGGGCGGTGGCCGCCTTGGCCACCGTCTCCAGCTCCTCCCTGCTGACCGTGCCCAGGTCGAGGTCGGCGAAGGTGGTGGGCAGGCCGACGCTCATGCAGAACGACACGAACTCGTTGAACTCTCGGGTCGGCCGGTCCTCAAGGGCGAACTGGGTCAGGGTGCCGAAGTTGACCTTCTCGCCGTGCATGAAGTGGTGGAGCTGGGGCAGCGCGGTCAGGCCGTTGTGGATGGCGTGGGCGGCGGCCAGGCCGCCGCTCTCGAACCCCAGCCCCGACAGCAGGGTGTTGGCCTCCACCACCTTCTCCAGGGCAGGGGTGACGACGTGCTGCTGGGCGGCCTGGCGGGCCGAGAAGCCGTAGTCGATCAGGGTGTCCCAGCACAGCCGGGCCAGGGCCAGCCCGGCCATGGTCGGCAGCCCGCCGGCCATGGTCGACTTGCGGGCCTCGGCGGTGGCCCGGGCCTCGACCCAGGTGGCCAGGGCGTCGCCCATGCCCGAGACCAGGAACCGGTAGGGGGCGTTGGCGCACATCTCGGTGTCGACCAGCACCAGGTCGGGGTTGTGGGGGAAGAACACGTACTCCTCGAACACGCCCTCGTCGGTGTAGACG
>DASUPQ010000162.1 GCA_036280995.1 Actinomycetota bacterium
GCATGGTCAGGCTGACCACCACCCCGGCCGGGCCGAGGGCGGCGGCGGCCCGCTCCATGGCCGGCCCGGGGACGCGGGCGCCCAGGTAGACGACCCGGTGGCCGCGGGCCCGGAGCAGCAGGGTCAGCAGCAGGGCGCCCAGCTCGTGCTGCTCGTCGGGGCCGCAGCCGACCAGCACCGGCCGGCCCATGGCCGGCGGCTGGCCGTCGAGCAGGCGCAGGACCTGGCGGCGCAGGAAGTTGGAGGCGAAGTGCTCGACCTCGACCGGCGTGCCGTCGCCGCCCTCCCCCGGTCCGTGGCCGGGCTCGGCGGCGGCGGCGATGGCCGCCGGGACCACGCCGGTGGCCACGCCCTCGGTGCCGAGGAGGGCCTCGGCGGCGGCGAAGGCCCGCTCGGCGGCGGCCTCGTCGAAGGCCCGCAGGGCGGCGACCAGGCGGTCAAACAGCCGCCGCGGGTCGTGGTCCTCGACCGCCGGGGCCGACCGGAGCAGGGCGGTGGCCTGCGACATCGACATGCCCTCGATCCGGCGCCGGTCGAGGAAGCGGATCACGGCCACGTCGTGGTCGGAGTAGAGCCGCTGGCCCGAGGCGGCCCGGAACGGCCGCGGCCAGCCGTAGCGCCGCTCCCA
This sequence comes from Actinomycetota bacterium, assembly GCA_036280995.1. NCBI lineage: Bacteria > Bacillati > Actinomycetota > Actinomycetota bacterium. Next base: position 629 of record DASUPQ010000162.1, read on the forward strand.
GGACCGCAGGGTGCTCGCCGGGATGCGGGTCATCCGCTCGACGGCGGTGACCCGGTACCGGGGCACCTGGTCGTCGGCCTGCGCCGGCGCCGCCTGGCTCTCAGCCGCCATGGGGTCCTTCCGCCAACCCGAGCAGCACACCGTCGAGGATGTCGGCCTCGCTGGCGATGACGTTCCGAAGGTGGAACATGCGGACGAGCTCGTCAAGCAGCAACGCCCCGGCGACGATCACGTCCTCCCGGCCCCTGGCCATCACCGGCAGCGCCGCCCGTTCGGCCACGGTCATCGCGGCCAGCTTCCCGGCGGCGGCGGCGATCTCGGAGGCGTCAACGGTCGCCCGGTGGATGCGGCGCGGGTCGTAGCTGCCGAGGCCGAGGGCGATCGCGGTGACGGTGGTGACCGTGCCCGCGACCCCGACGACCCGGGAGGCGGCCGCCGGGTCGAGCACCTCGGGGACCCGGCGCAGGTGGGCGGCCGCGTCCGCCCGGAGCGCCTCCACCTCCTCGGGGCCCGGCGGGTCGCGGTGGAGGTGGCGCTCGAACAGCCGCACGCAGCCGATGTCGAGGGAGACCATGGCGTCGGCGGCGGCGCCGTGGCCCGAGATCAGCTCGGTGGACCCGCCGCCGATGTCCACCACCAGCGTCGGCTGGTCGCCGGGGAGGTCGGCGGTGGCGCCGCGGTAGGTGGCGGCGGCCTCGGCCTGGCCGGTGAGCACCTCGGCGTCCACGCCGAGCAGGTCGCGGACGCCGTCGAGGAACGCCTGGCGGTCGGCGGCGTCCCGGGTGGCGCTGGTCGCCACCAGCCGCCGGCGCTCCACGCCCAGGCGCCGGCAGGTGGCGGCGTAGCCGGCCAGCGCCTCCAGGGTCCGGGCCAGCGCCGCCGGGTCGAAGCGCCCGGTCCGGTCGACCCCCTTGCCGAGGCGGGTGATGACCATCTCGCGGGCGTGCTCGGCCACGATCCGCCCGCCGGCGACGTCGGCCACCAGCAGCCGGGTCGAGTTGGTGCCGACGTCGAGGGCGGCCAGCCGCACGGCTCAGGCCCCGGGGTCGACGCAGGGGCCGGGGCAGTCGATCGGGTCGACGGCCTGGCTGACGATCCGGCCGGCCGGGTCGGCGCCGGTGGCGGCGTGGTGGGCGTAGAGGGCGTGCAGGCACTTGACCCGGCCGGGGAGGCCGCCGACGCCGGGGTCGCCGGGGAGGGGGGCCATGGCGTCGCGCTGGGCCAGGTAGCTGGCGTGGGCGGCGGCGTGGGCCTCGGCCAGCTCCGGCTCGCCGGCGACCCGCTCGCTGAGCCGGGCGTTCCAGCCGGCCGCCTCGAGCCGGCCGACGGCCACCCTGGCCGCCGGGCAGGCCAGCCAGTAGAGGGTCGGGAACGGGGTGCCGTCGGGCAGCAGGGGCGCGGTCCGGACCACCAGCGGCAGCCCGTAGCGGCAGCGGGCGGCGACGGCCACCGACCCGCGCACGTCGCGGCCGATCTGGGCCTCGATCAGCCGCCGCTCGGCCGCCCCGGCCTCGGGCAGCGACGCCGCCCACCCTGGCTCGCGCCGGGGGTCCGGAGGGGTCCGGGCAACCCCGAGGGGGTGCCCCGGTGCATCAGGGGTGGCGGGGGCGCGCCAGGGGAGGCGCAGGGGGTCGGGGAGGGCGCTGGGGTCGGGCCGGGCCGGGGACCGGGCCGGGGTGCGGGGCACCGATTACCCGCGCCGGCCCTCGCGCTGGCGCTTGACGTCGACCAGCCGTTCCTCGCTGGAGCGCATGAACCGCTTGAGCTTCTGCTCGAACTCGGGGTCCTTGGCGGCGCGGCGGGGCCGGCTCGCCTCGGGCTGCCAGTCGGCGGCGGCCTGCTTGATCGACAGGTCGATCTTGCCGTCCTCCTTGACGCCGACGACCTTGACCGTGACCGTGTCGTCGATGCGCAGGTGCTCCTCGACCGAGCGCACGTAGTTGCGGTCGATCTCGGAGATATGGACGAGACCCGTCTCGCCCGACTCGAGCTTGATGAAGGCTCCGTAGGGTGCGATCCGAACGACGGTGCCCGGGACGATCGCCCCGATCTCGGCACTCATGCTGGCGACCAGCGCTCCTTTCAGATGAAGAACCGGGCCGACGAAGCTCGGCCCGGTTCCATCGTAGGGATGGCCCTCCGGGAGCGTCAACAATTTCACGAGCGGCGTGCTTGGGGCGGCTCGTCCGGCAACGGCCCAGCCGGCAGGTGTCGCCGTCCTGTACCGGTTTGCGAGCTCAGCTGAGCCAGCTGGTAAGACCTTGCCAGGCGCGCTTGTACCATGGCGGATCCCGCTGTGGGGCCGCGTCCCCTGCCGGCTGGGCCCGTGGCGGGGTCCCGGTGACCACCCAGGCCTCCTCGCCCGGGGCGAGCACGTGGTAGTCCCGTTTGGCCAGCTGCTGCACGTAGGCCGGGTCCTGGAGGCGCTTGCGCTCGGCCTCCAGGCGGGCGTTCTCGGCCGCCAGGGCCTGCTGCTTGGCCTCGAGCCGCTCGATGCGGTCCTGCTGGGACACGTACTGGCGCAGCGGGTAGACCGCGGTCGCGGCCAGCGCGAACATCACCAGCAGGAGGACCGCGCCCCGGGGGGTGAGGCCCAGCGGTGGTCGCGGCTCCTGGCTCATGACCCGCCCGCGGGATAGGTGCGCGGGAACGCCTGGCGGCCCGGGTAGCGGGCGACGTCGCCGAGCTGCTCCTCGATCCGCAGCAGCTGGTTGTACTTGGCCACCCGGTCGGTGCGGCAGGGGGCACCGGTCTTGATCTGGCCCGAGCCGACGGCCACGGCGATGTCGGCGATGGTGGTGTCCTCGGTCTCGCCCGAGCGGTGGCTGACCACGGCCGAGTAGTTGCTCCGGTGGGCCAGGTCGACGGCGTCGAAGGTCTCGGTGAGGGTGCCGATCTGGTTGACCTTGATCAGGATCGAGTTGGCCGCGCCCTCGTCGAGGCCGCGCTGGAGGCGCTCGACGTTGGTCACGAACAGGTCGTCACCGACCAGCTGGAGCTTGTCGTCGAGGGCCTCGGTGAGGGCGGTCCAGCCGGCCCAGTCGTCCTCGGCCAGGCCGTCCTCGACCGACACGATCGGGTAGCGGTCGGCCAGGGTGCGCCACAGCTCGACCATGCCGTCCGAGTCCAGCGTGCGGCCGTCGCCGGCCAGCTCGTAGCGGCCCTCCCGGTACAGCTCGGTGCAGGCCGGGTCCATGGCCAGGGCGACCTCGTCCCCCGGCTCGAAACCGGCCTTGCCGACCGCCTCGACCAGCAGCTCAAGGGCGGCCTCGTTGCCGGGCAGGTCGGGGGCGAAGCCGCCCTCGTCGCCGATGCCGGTGCCGATGCCGCGGTCCTTCAGCACGCCCTTGAGGGCGTGGTAGACCTCGGCCCCCATGCGCAGGCCCTCGGCGAACGACGGGGCCCCGACGGGCACGACCATGAACTCCTGGAAGTCGACGTCGTTGTCGGCGTGGGCGCCGCCGTTGAGCACGTTCATCATCGGCACCGGCAGCAGGTAGGCACCGAGCCCGCCAAGGGAGCGGTACAGCGGGATGCCGAGGGAGTCGGCGGCCGCCCTGGCCACCGCCATCGACACGCCGAGGGTGGCGTTGGCGCCGAGCTTGGACTTGTTGTCGGTGCCGTCGGTGGCGAGCAGGACCGCGCCAACGGCCCGCTGGTCGTACGGGTCGGGCCCCTCGTCGAGCAGCGCCTTGGCCAGGGTCTCGTTGACGTTGCGGACGGCGTTGCGGACCCCCTTGCCGCCGTAGCGCTCGCCGCCGTCGCGGAGCTCGACGGCCTCGAACTGGCCGGTGGAGGCGCCGGAGGGGACGATCGCCCGCCCGAAGCCGCCGTCGTCGAGATGGACGTCGCACTCGAGGGTGGGGTTGCCGCGGGAGTCCAGGACCTCCCTGGCGACGACGAGTTCGATGCTAGCCATGGGGGAAGGCCTTCCTGCGCGGCTGGAGCGGACGGCGGCGTCGGCGAGCATATCATCGCCGCTGGTTGCCCCAGAGAGGCTGGGACAACAATTTCGCCGGCCGGCTCGCCGCGGGCGGCCCGTCGGATTACCGTTACGCGCGAACGCCAGGCTCGCCGACGCTGGAGGAGCGACCATGACCGAACCGGCCCCGCGCCCCCGCCCGGTGACCCGGTGGCGCGCGCTGGTCCTGCTGGCCACGGCGGCCGCCCTGCTCGCCGGCTGCGACCTGGCCACCGGCACGGTGCGGACCGCCACCGAGCTCCAGGAGGCCGGCATCCGCAACCCCGACCTCCAGTACGACGGCGGCACGGCCACCCTGAACTACGACTCCGACCCGAACCCGCTCGAGGTCCGCCAGGAGCAGGACGAGGCCGCCCGGATCATCTGGGAGAACCTGCCCTTCCAGGTCGAGCGCATCATCGTCACCCCGAGCGGGAGCGTCTTCCCGAGCCGCGACTACTCGAGGGCGGAGCTGGAGCAGGCGCTGGGGCCGCGACCGGCCGACCTGGACCGCTCGGTGGAGGACATCGCCCGGCGGGCCACCCTGATCGCGGTGGTGGTCTCCCTGGTCGTGCTGGTGCTGGTCATCCTCATCATCCTGCTGGTCGTCCGGGCGGTGCGCCGGCGCCCGGCCCCGCAGCCGGCCGGGTCCTGGCCGCAGGGCGCCGGCCCCCAGCCGTGGGGCCAGCCGGGCACCCAGCAGGGCTGGGGGCAGCCCGGCCAGCCGGGCCCGCCGCCGCCGCTGCCGCAGCAGCCGCAGCAGCCATGGGGCGCCCAGCCGCCCACCCCGGGCTGGCCGCCACCGTCGCCGCCGCCCGGGCAGCCGGCGCCACCCGCGGCGCCCGCCCCGCCCGAGGCGCAGCCGCCGGCGCGCGGCCCCGGCGACACCCAGCGGCTGGAACCCGGCCCGCCGCCCGAGGACGCCGGGCCGCCGCCCGGGGACCGGGGCCCGGTCCCGCCCGCCTAGCCCATCCCGGCGGCCGCGCGGGCCCGCCGCGCTGGCCGATCTCCATCCTGGCCGGTCCCTCAGCCCTCAGTGGTCGCGGCCAGGAACCGGGCCCGGAAACGGCGGGCGGTGCGGCGCAGGGCGGCCTCCGGCTCGACGCCCTTGACCCTGGCCAGGGCCACCACCTCGAACAGCAGCTCCCCCACGGCCGCTTCGAGCTCGTCGTCGCCGCCGGCGCCGGCCAGCTCGTCCAGCCGCTCCCGGACCCTGGCCGGCGACCCGGCCCCGGCGGCCAGGCCGCCGTCGGGGACACGCTTCTGCAGCTTGGCCGCGAGCTGCAGCGCCGGCAGGGCCGAGGGGATCCCGGCCAGCGGGTCGCTGCGGCCCTCCTCCTCACGCTTGATCGCCTCCCAGTTGCGGACGACCTCGCCGGCCGAGGCGACCCGCAGGTCGCCGAAGACGTGCGGGTGGCGCCGGACCAGCTTCTCGGTGATCGCCCTGGCCACCCCGTCGATGTCGAAGCTGCCGGCGTCCTCGGCCAGCTGGGCGTGGAAGACGACCTGGAGGAGGAGGTCGCCGAGCTCCTCGCGCAGGTGCTCGGGGTCGCCCTCCTCGATCGCGTCGAGCACCTCGTAGGCCTCCTCGACCAGGTGCCTGGCCAGCGAGGCGTGGGTCTGCTCGCGGTCCCAGGGGCAGCCGCCGGGCCCGCGCAGCCGCGTCTCGGTCGCCACCAGGTCGAGCAGGGCGGCCCCCTTGGGCTCGCCGACCGGGTAGACGGCCTCGACCTCGACGTGGGTCCGGGCGGCCCGGTCGGCGACCAGCTGGACCAGTGGCCCGTCGTTGACCGGCGGCAGCAGCAGCGTGGCCGTCCCGCCGCGGCGGGCGTGGTCGAGCAGCGCGTCGGCCTGCCGCCGGGCCAGGGCCACCGCCTCCAAGTCGAGGCCCTGGCCGACCAGGAGCAGGTCGCGCCCGGCGGGACCGGTGTCGTCGGCCGGGGCCAGCACCTCCCAGGGGATCTCGGCCACCTCCAGCGCCGGCAGCGACGGGTGCCCGTCGTCGAGCAGCCACACCGGCCGGGCGGCGTCCAGCGCCCGCCAGGTCTGGGGCGGGAACAGCAGCGGGAGCCGCGGGCTGGACGCGACCAGCACCACCCTGGTCATACGCCTAGGGCTGGGTCGGGGACGGCCCGCCGAGGCCGGCCGTGGTGGTCGTGGCCGCGCCGGGGGCGGTCTCGCGCTCGATCACCTTGCCGTTCTCGGCGTCCCAGCGGCCGAAGCGGGGGTTGATGACGACCTCGGCCTTGTCGACCTGCTGGTCGAACCACTGCTGGACGGCCTGCTGGCGGCGGTCCTTGATGGTCGGCTCGAGCTTGGCCCGCAGCTCGTTGTCGAGCGCCGGCAGCCGCACCCCGACGACCTGGAGGACGTGGTAGCCGAACTGGGTCTTGACCGGCTGGGAGATCGGCGACTCGCAGCTGCCGCTGGTCTTGCCCTTGCAGTCGCCCTGGCCGGCGAGGGCGTACTCGGCCGTCTCGAACGGCTTCACGGTCGCCCCCTTGGCGGTGAAGCCGAGGTCGCCGGCCTTGTCCTTGCTCTGGGTGTCGATCGAGGAGCGCTTGGCCACCGCGGCCCAGTCGCCGTCGGCGACCAGCTCCTGGCGGACCTGGTTGGCGGTCGCCTTGTCCTTGACCAGCACGTGGCGGACGCGGACCTCCAGGAAGTCCTCCTTGCGCCGGTCGAGCAGCTGGCGCAACGCGGCGTCGGAGGAGTAGGGGACGAGCTTGACCGCGACCAGGTCGACCGCCAGCTGGACCCGCTGCTGGGTGCGGAGGACCTCCTCGGAGATCTGCCGGGTCTTGAGCAGCTCCTCGTAGTTCTGGCCCTGGGCCGCCACCTGCTGCTTGAGCTGCTCCATGCGGGCGTCGACGTCGGCCTCCTGGATGGTGATGCCCTCGCTCCTGGCCCCGTCCAGCACCAGCTGGAACTGGATCAGGCCCTCCAGCGCCTGCCGGGTCGCGCTGTCGATGTCCTGGCCCTCCTGCTGGCCCTGTTGCTGTTCGGCCTGCTGCTGCTGGCCGAGCTGGGCCTTGGTCATCTCACTGAGGCGGTCGGTCGGGATGCCGACGCCGTTGACCGTCGCCGCGTCCTGGCTGCGGACGCCAAGGTCCGAGCAGCCGGCGACGAGGACGGCGAGACACAGGACGGGGAGCAGACGGCGCACGGACGACCTCACGTTCACGACTCGACGACGACAATGCACAAGCATACCGGCGGGCGCCGCCGGAGGGGTGCGACAATGCCGCGATGACGAGCTACCTGCCGGCCGACGGCCGCTACGACACCATGCAGTACCGCCGGGTCGGGCGCAGCGGGCTCCTGCTGCCCGCCATCTCCCTGGGCCTGTGGCAGAACTTCGGCGGCGACCGGCCGTTCGAGACCCAGCGGGCGATCGTGCGCCGCGCCTTCGACCTCGGCATCACCCACTTCGACCTGGCCAACAACTACGGCCCGCCCTACGGGTCGGCCGAGGAGAACTTCGGCCGCATCCTCGCCACCGACCTGCGCGGCTACCGCGACGAGCTGGTCATCTCGACCAAGGCCGGCTACGACATGTGGCCGGGGCCCTACGGCAACCACGGGTCGCGCAAATACCTCCTCTCCAGCCTCGACCAGAGCCTGACCCGCATGGGCCTGCCGTATGTCGACATCTTCTACTCCCACCGGGTCGACCCGGACACACCGCTGGAGGAGACGATGGGGGCCCTGGCCACGGCCGTGCGCCAGGGCAAGGCGCTGTACGCCGGCATCTCCTCCTACTCGCCGGAGCGGACCCGCCAGGCGGCCGAGATCCTGCGCGGCCTCGGCACCCCCCTGCTCATCCACCAGCCGTCGTACTCGATGCTGAACCGCTGGATCGAGGACGGCCTGCTGGACGTGCTCGACGACGAGGGGGTCGGCTGCATCGTGTTCTCGCCCCTGGCCCAGGGGCTGCTCACCGGCCGCTACCTCGACGGCGTCCCCGAGGGCTCGCGGGCCAGCCGGCCCGGCAGCATGGACCCCGACCAGCTCAGCGAGGAGACCCTGGCCAAGGTACGGGCGCTCAACGACATCGCCGCCCGGCGCGGCCAGAGCCTGGCCCAGCTGGCCGTCGCCTGGACGCTGCGCGACCCCCGCGTCACCTCGGCCCTGCTCGGCGCCTCCAGCGTCGCCCAGCTCGAGGACAACGTGGCCGCCCTCGGCGACCTCGCCTTCGACGACGACGAGCTGGCCGAGATCGACCGCCACGCCACCGAGGCCGGCATCAACCTCTGGGCCGAGTCCAGCAATGCCTGACCCCATGGCCGGTCCCGCCACCACGTCCTACCCGGTCAGGCCGGTGGGCTACGTCTCCTCGCCCCTCACCGACCCCGCGGCCGCGCCCAAGCAGGGGTTCGAGGGCGGCCCGCAGGCGTGGCTGGTGTTCAGCCCCGAGGTGGCCGAAGCCGTCCGCGACCTCGCCGTCGGCGCCGAGGTCTTCGTCCTCACCTGGCTGCACCAGGCGCGCCGCGACGTGCTGGCCGTCCACCCGCGTGACGATCCCCGGAACCCAGAGACGGGGGTGTTCAGCACCCGGTCCCAGGACCGGCCGAACCCGATCGGCCTGCACCGGGTGACCATCGCCGCCATCGAGGGGCACCGCGTGCTCGTGCGCGACCTCGAGGCCGTCGACCGGACGCCCATCGTGGACGTGAAGCCGGTGCTCCCCGGCGGGAGGTAGCTCAGGACCCGGCCGCCTCCAGGGCGGCCGAGACCACGGCCGTCGCCTCCTCCAGGATCCGCTCCAGGTGCTGCTCGCCAAGGAAGCTCTCGGCGTACACCTTGTAGACGTCCTCGGTGCCGGACGGGCGGGCCGCGAACCAGCCGTGCTCGGTCATGACCTTGACCCCGCCGAGGGCGGCCCCGTTGGACGGGGCCTCGGTGAGGACGCCGGTGATCGCCTCGCCGGCCAGCTCCGAGGCCTGCACGTCGCCGGCCGAGAGCCGCTTGAGCACCTCCTTCTGCTCGGGGGTGGCGGGCGCGTCGACGCGCCGGTAGGCGGGGTCGCCGAAGCGGGCGGCGAGCTCACGGTACTGGACGCCCGGGTCGGCGCCGCGGCGGGCGGTCATCTCGGCGGCCAGCAGGCAGCAGACGATGCCGTCCTTGTCGGTGGTCCAGACGGTGCCGTCGCGGCGCAGGAACGACGCCCCGGCGCTCTCCTCGCCGCCGAAGCCGAGCGAGCCGTCCAGCAGCCCGTCCACGAACCACTTGAACCCGACCGGGACCTCGTCCAGCCGCCGGCCCAGGTCGGCCGCGACCCGGTCGATCATGGAGCTGGACACCAGCGTCTTGCCCACCCCGACCCGCTCGCCCCAGTCGCGGCCGCCGCCGAACAGGTAGGCGACCATGGCGGCCAGGTAGTGGTTGGGGTTGAGCAGGCCGGCGCCCCCGGTGACGATGCCGTGCCGGTCGGCGTCGGCGTCGTTGGCGAAGGCGACGTCGAAGCGGTCGCGCAGGTCGATCAGCCCGGCCATGGCGTACCGGGACGACGGGTCCATGCGGATCTTGCCGTCCCAGTCGACGGTCATGAACCGGAAGGTCGGGTCGACGGCCTGGTTGACCACCTCCAGCTCCAGCCCGTAGCGCCCGGCAATGGCCGACCAGTAGTCGACGGCCGCCCCGCCGAGGGGGTCGACGCCCAGGCGCAGCCCGGCCCCCCGGACCGCCTCCAGGTCGACGATGGCGGCCAGGTCGTCGACGTAGGTGGCCACGTAGTCGTAGCGCTCGACCCCGTCCGCGCCGTCGGCCTGGCCGCCGGGCAGCCGGCGCACGCCGTCCAGCCCGGCCCGGAGCAGCCGGTTGGCCTCGTCCTGGACCCAGCCGGTGATGTCGGTGTCGGCCGGGCCGCCGTTGGGCGGGTTGTACTTGAAGCCGCCGTCCTCGGGCGGGTTGTGGGAGGGGGTGACGACGATGCCGTCGGCCAGGTGGTCGCGCCGGTCCCGGTTCCAGGTGAGGATGGCGTGGGAGATGGCCGGGGTCGGGGTCGCGCGGTCGCCGGCGTCGACCCGCACGGCCACCCCATGGGCGGCCAGCACCTCCAGGGCGGTGCGCTGGGCCGGCTCGGACAGCGCGTGGGTGTCGCGGCCCAGGTACAGCGGCCCGTCGATCCCCTGGGCCTCGCGGTAGCGGCAGATGGCCTCGGTGGTGGCCAGGATGTGGGCCTCGTTGAACGACCCCTTCAGCGCCGACCCGCGGTGCCCGGAGGTCCCGAACGCCACCTGCTGGGAGGCGGCCGCCGGGTCGGGCCGCTCCTCGTAGTAGGCCTTGACGAGCTGGTCCACGTCGACAAGGGCCGACGCCTCGGCCGGCCGGCCGGCCCGTTCGTTCACGGTCATCCGCTCACCCCGCTCCAGAGAGGTCCCAGAGGGGAGGGTACCCGGGCGGCGGCGAACCTAAGAGGCGGCCCGGCGCTGCACGGTGTCGGGAAGGGCGGGGGCGTCGGGGGCGCCGAGGACGCCGGTGAGGAGCTCGCACAGCCAGGTGGGGAGGTCGGTGTCGCCGGCGGGGAGGGGGACCAGGAGGGTGCGCTCGGCCTGCTTCCAGCGCGCCCCCGGGAAGAGGCGGTCCAGGCGGACCTGCTTGGACTCGGGCAGGTCGTCGACCGGGAAGAGCCGGGCCCGGCCTCCGAAGCAGACGACCTCGGTGAGGCCGACGGCGTTCGCCTGGGCGCGGACGCCGGCCAGCCGCAGGAGGTTGCGGACCGGGGGCGGGGGCGGGCCGTAACGGTCGGCCAGCTCGGCCCCGAGGGCCTCGACCTCCTCGACCACCCTGGCCCCGCCGAGGCGGCGGTAGGCCTCCAGGCGCAGGCGCTCCCTCGGCACGTAGGCGGCGGGCAGGTGGGCGTCGACCGGGACCTCCAGCTTCAGCTCCTTGGGGGCCTCGATCGGGCGGCCGCGCAGCTCGGCCACGGCCTCGGCCAGCAGCTGCATGTACATGTCGTAGCCGACCAGGGCGACGTGCCCGGACTGGTCGGCCCCGAGCAGGTTGCCGGCGCCGCGGATCTCGAGGTCCTTCATGGCGATGGCCCTGCCCGAGCCGAGGTCCTGGTGGGTGGCCACGGTGGCCAGCCGCTGGTGGGAGGTCTCGGTGATGGACCGCTCGGGCGGGTAGAACAGGTAGGCGTAGGCCCGCTCCCGCGAGCGCCCGACCCGCCCCCGGAGCTGGTAGAGCTGGGCCAGGCCGAGGGTGTCGGCCCGGTCGACGATCAGGGTGTTGGCCGAGGGCACGTCGATGCCGGACTCGATGATGGTGGTGCAGACCAGGACGTCGTACTGCTTGTCCCAGAAGTCGAGCATCACCCGCTCGAGCTGGTCCTCGGTCATCTGGCCGTGGGCGACGGCCACCCTGGCCTCCGGGATGGCGTGGCGGACCTCGTAGGCGACCCGGTCGATGGTGTCGACCCGGTTGTGGACGAAGAAGGTCTGGCCCTCGCGGAGCATCTCGCGGCGGATGGCGTTGGCCACCGTGCCCTGGTCGTAGGCGCCGACGAAGGTGAGCACCGGGTGGCGCTCCTCGGGCGGGGTCTCCATCACCGACAGGTCGCGGATCCCGGAGATGGCCATCTCCATGGTCCGGGGGATCGGGGTGGCGGTGAGGGTGAGCACGTCGACCTCGGTCCGGAGCTGCTTGAGGTGCTCCTTGTGGCCGACCCCGAAGCGGTGCTCCTCGTCGACCACGACCAGGCCCAGGTCGGACCACTTGGCGTCGGCCGACAGCAGCCGGTGGGTGCCGATGACCAGGTCGACGGTGCCGTCGGCCATGCCGGCGACGATCTCCTCCTGCTCCTGGCGGGACTGGAAGCGCGACAGCACGGCCACCTTCACCGGGAAGGGCGCGAACCGCTCGGAGAACACGGCCATGTGCTGCTGGGCGAGCAGGGTCGTGGGCACCAGCACGCCGACCTGCTTGCCGTCCATGACCGCCTTGAAGGCGGCCCGGACCGCGACCTCGGTCTTCCCGTAGCCGACGTCGCCGCAGAGCAGCCGGTCCATCGGCACCGGCGCCTCCATGTCGGCCTTGATCTCCTCGATGGCGGTGAGCTGGTCGGGGGTCTCGGTGAACGGGAAGGCGTCCTCGAGCTCCCGCTGCCAGGGGGTGTCGGGGCCGAAGGCGTGGCCGGGCGAGGCCATCCGGGCCGAGTAGAGCCGGACCAGCTCGGCCGCCATCTCGCGGACCTTCTTGCGCACCCGGGCCTTCTGGCGGTCCCACTCGCGGCTGCCCAGCCGCGACAGCTTGGGGTGCTCGCCGCCGACGTAGCGGCTGATCAGCTCGACCTGCTCGCTGGGCAGGTACAGCTTGTCGCCCTGGTCGTAGGCGAGGACCAGGTAGTCGCGCTCGGCCCCGCCGACGCTGCGGTGCTCCATGCCGACGTAGCGGCCGATGCCGTGGACGGCGTGGACGACGATGTCGCCCGGCTGGAGCTCCTCCAGGGCGAGCTGGCCACCGGCGTGCTTGGCCCGGCGGCGGCTGGAGGGCATGCGGGCCTGCTCGCGGGTCTGGCGGCGGATGCCGTACAGATCGCCCTCGGCGACCAGGGCCAGGCGTAGCGTCGGCAGGCGGAAGCCGGTGAGCAGCGGCGCGGTCCCGACCAGGACCCCGGGTCTGATCCGGACGCGGGAGCTCGTTCCGTCAGGCCCCCCCGGGTCCGGCTCGGGCGGCAGCTCGGGAGCCAGGTCGGGGACGGTCAGGCCCTCCTCGCGCAGGACCTCGACCAGCCGCTGGGCCGGGCCGGCGCCCTCGGTGCAGAGCAGCACCGTGGCCCCGTCGGCGACCAGGTCGCGGGCGTCGGCGGCGACCCGGGTCATGTTGGCCCGGTAGGGTTCGACGGCGTGGGCGTCGATCCGGACGGCGCTGGCCTGCCCGGAGTCGAAGGGCCCGAGCCGGAGCAGGGCCCGCCCGGCCTCCTCCAGGACCTCCTCGAGGGGCCGGTAGGCGACGCCCTCGACCGGGGCGGTGGCGCCCTCGGCGGCGCTCGCCCAGGAGGCGTGGCTGGCCTCGTCGGCCTGGCGGCGGACCTCCTCGGCCCGGTCGAGGGTGCGCTTGGGGTCGACCAGCACCAGCAGGGCGTCGCCGGGCAGGTAGGCCGGCAGCGGCTCGAGGTGGTCGAACAGCAGCGGCAGCAGCGACTCGACCCCCTCGACGTCGAGGCCCTCGGCGACCTGGGCGAGCAGGTCGCCGGCGACCGGCACCTCGGCGGCGAGCTGGCGGGCCCGGCCCCGCTCGGCCTCGCCCAGGCGCACCTCGCGGCACGGCCAGGCCTCGACCTCGGGCAGCTCGGTCAGGGACCGCTGGCTGGAAACGGCGAACGAGCGGACGCTCTCGACCTCGTCGCCCCACAGCTCCACCCGGACCGGGTGGTCCTCGCCCGGCGGGAAGAAGTCGACCAGGCCGCCGCGGACGGCGACCTCGCCCCGGCGCTCGACCATGTCGGTGCGCTGGTAGCCGGCGGCGACCAGCCGCTCCAGCAGCTCCTCGAGGTCGACCCGGTCGTCCCGGGCCACCCGCACCGGGTCGACGGCGTCCAGCCCCGGGGCCAGCGGCTGCATCATCGCCCGGGCCGGCACGGCCAGCAGGCGGAGTTCGTCCGTGTCGCCGGCGCCGAGCCGGTGGAGCAGGCGCAGGCGGGCGGCCACCGTCTCGGAGCGGGGCGAGAGCCGCTCGTGGGGCAGGGTCTCCCAGGCCGGGAAGACGGCCGCCGAGTCGGGGCCGCAGAAGGCGGCCACGTCGGCGGCCAGGGCCTCGGCGTCGGCCGTGGTGGCGGTGGTCACCACCACCAGCCGGCCGCCGGCCTGGGCCAGCCCGGCGAGCAGGAACGCCCTGGCCACGTCGGGAACGACGACCTCGGAGCGCACCTGGTCCCCGCCCCCACCGACGGCGGCCAGCAGCTCGGCAAAGGCGGGGTCGTCGTTCCAGCGGTCGAGCAGGGGGGTGAGGCGCACGGAGATCCTTTGCAGCGGTTGCGGCGTTGATGGCGGCACGGACGGGTAGCCCCGACGGCCGCAGCCGGGGGCTCCCGTTATGTCGATGTCCAGGCTACCGCAGCATTCCGACGGTCAGCCGGCCAGTCCGAGGTGGCCGCGGAGGGCGTCGAACACCTCGCCCCAGCCGGTCCGGTAGGCGGCGAGGGTCTCGGAATCGATCGGGCCGACCGCGTGGTGGGAGAGCCGCACCAGGGTGCCGTCGGGCTGCTCCTCGAGGGCCATGGTGAACACGCCGGTCACCGGGGTGCGCATGCCCATGGGGCCGGTGCAGGTCAGCTGCTCGGGTCGGCGGATGCCGGTCACGGTGGCGTACAGGGCGCCGTCGCCGTCGCCCCAGTCCTCCCAGAAGCGCCCGCCCACCCGTGGCTCCAGGTGCACGGTCGAGCCCTCCCGGAAGTGGTGCGGCCACCACTCCCCCATCCGGCAGAGGGCGTCGAACACCTTCTCCCGCGGGGCGGCCACCACCACCTCCTGCTCCACGTCCAGGGTCGCGGTCATGCCAGCTCCTTCCTGCCGCTCGGCCGTCTCCTTCAGCCGGAGCAGCGACTCGGCCCAGCGGTCGGCATACGGTCGCATCCAGCGCTCGTAGGCCTCCCGCAGCGGCACCCCGTTGAGGTGGTTCCAGCGCTCCCGCCCCTGGCGCCTGACGACGACCAGCCCGGCCTCCTCCAGCACCCCCAGGTGCTTCATGACCGCGAACCGGGTGAGGGCCGGGAAGGCCCCGCTCAGCTCGCCGGTGGTGTGCGACCGCTCCCGCAGCAGGTCGAGGATGGCCCGCCGGGTCGGGTCGGCCAGCGCCTTCCAGACCGGAGCGGTGTCGTCGACCATGGAATCTCCCGGAACCACTGGTGACCATCTAGTTACGTGACTAGATGGTCACGTATGAGGTGGCGGCCGTCAAGCGTCCGGTGCCGGCAGCTTGGGCACGACCACGCCCAGGTCGACGTTGCCGCCGGTGAGGACCGTGCCGACCCGCCGGCCGGTCAGGTCGCCGGCCTTGCCGGCCAGCAGGGCGGCGACGGTCGCGGCCCCGGCCGGCTCGACCACGACCTTCATCCGCTCCATCACGAAGCGGACCCCGGCCAGGATCTCCGCCTCGGTCAGGAGCACGACCTCGTCGACCAGGTCGCGGAAGAGGGGGAAGGTGAGCGGCCCGGCGAACGGGGCGCAGAGCCCGTCGGCGACCGAGCGGGGCACGACCGGGACGGGCCGGCCGGCGGCCAGGGCGGCGCTCAGGGCGGCCGCGTCCTCGGGCTCGACCGCCACCACCCGGCAGCCGGGGTTGGCGTCGCGCATCGCCAGGGCGGTGCCGCAGGTGAGCCCGCCGCCGCCGACACTCACGACCCAGACGTCGACCGGCCCCGCGTCCTCCACCAGCTCCAGGCCGACGGTGCCCTGGCCGGCGACGATCTCGGGGTCGTCGAAGGGGTGGACGAAGGTGAGGCCGCGCTCGGCCTGGAGCCGCTCGCACTCGGCGAAGGCCTCCCCGGTGGTGTCGCCGTGCAGCACCACCTCGGCGCCGTAGCCCCAGCAGGCGGCCACCTTGGCCGCGGGGCTGTAGGTCGGCATGACCACGGTCGCCTTGGCCCCGACCTGGGCGGCCGCCCAGGCCACGGCGGCCCCATGGTTGCCGGCGGTGACGCACACCAGCCCCCGCTCACGGGCCTCGTCGGGCAGCGTGAGCAGGCGGTTGAGGGCGCCGCGGGCCTTGAACGAGCCGGTCTTCTGGACCGCCTCGTCCTTGACCAGGACCTGGGCGCCGGTGCGCCCGTCGAGGGTGGCCGAGGTACGCACCGGGGTTCGGTGCACCCGGCCGGCGATCCGCGCCGCTGCGGACCGCACCGCTGCTGGGTTCACCTTCGCTCCTTCCGGATAGGACGCCGGTCGGGTATGCCCGACGCGCATGCGGAGGGCCTGCCGAAGCCGCAGCATACGTGAATGCGACGTCGATACCCGACCGGCGTCCTAGCCGTTGTGTCGGTCCTGAGCGCGCTCCAGGGGCAGGCGGACCAGGTCCATGGTGGCGTCGGCGGCCCGCTCGATCAGGACGGCGAAGTCCTCGGCGTCGCGCTTGGCGATCGGCTCCAGGACGAAGTTGGCCGGGTCCTTGCGGCCGGGGGGGCGGCCCACGCCGATGCGGACCCGGAGGAAGTCGGGCGTGCCGAGCGCCTTGGCGACGTCCTTGAGGCCGTTGTGGCCGGCGGTGCCACCGTCGCGGCGTAGCTGGAGCTTGCCGTAGGCCAGGTCGATCTCGTCGTGGACGACGATGATCCGCTCGACCGGGGTCTTGTACCACCGGGCCAGCAGCGAGGCCGGGCCGCCGGACTCGTTGACGTAGCTGTTCGGCCGGGCCAGGACGACCCGGGCGTCGCCCTCGCGGACCTCGGCCACCTGGGCCCGGTTGCGGCTGCGCTTCAGCCTGGCCCCGGCCCGCTCGGCCAGGCGGGCGACCACCATCGCCCCGGCGTTGTGCCGGGTGTTGCCGTACTCGTCGTCCGGGTTGCCGAGCCCGAGCACGATCCAGGGGCCGCCGTCCTCGCCGGCGCCGGCCATCGCCGCCCGCTTGCGGAGCTGGAGAGGCACCGGCGGCCTAGGCCTCGGGCCGGTCCTCGCCCTCGCCGGCCTCCTCGGCCGTCGCGGCCTCGGCACCCTCGGCGGCGACCTCGCCCTCCTCGGCCTCCTCGGCCTCGGGCTCGGCCTCGACCACCGGGGCGACCACGGACACGACCGACGCCTCGGGGTCGTCGAGGATGGCGGCGCCCTCCGGCGCCTTGAGGTCGCCGACGCGCAGCACGTCGCCGATGCCCAGCCCGGACACGTCGGCCTCGACCGCCTCGGGCACGGCCGTCACCTCGGCCTCGACGTTGAGCTGGTACAGGTCCTGGTCGGCGATGCCGCCCTCGCGGACCCCGGGGGCCTCCCCGACCAGGTGGACGGGCACCTGCACGTGGACCTTCTCACCCCGGCGGACCTGGATGAAGTCCACGTGGATGAGGTGGCCCTTGACCGGGTGGCGCTGGATCTCCTTGGCCAGGGCGAGGTGCTTGTCGCGCCCCACCTCCAGCGAGATCAGGACGTTGACGCCGGCGTCGGTGCGCAGGGCCTGGCCGAACTGGCGGGCGTCGACGCTGAGGTGCTGGGGCCTGGTGCCGTGGCCGTAGAGCACGGCCGGGACCCGGCCGGTGGCCCGCAGGCGGCGGGCGGCCCCCTTCCCGGCGTCCGAGCGGTTCTCGGCGGCCAGCTTGTACTCGGGCATTGGGGGACGAGCCTCCTCGGACGGGTTTGCGTGCACACAGCGATGCCCGGCGTGGGCCGGGGACGTCGGCGAGGGTAGCAGTGGTCAGGCGATGAGGTCCAGCTCAGGGGCTGGTCCGTGCTTCTCCTCGATCAGGTCGAGGACGGCCTCCTCGATCGGGCCCTGGTGGGCCGGCTCCCCCAGCTCGTCCACCTGGCCGAGCTGCTCGAGGGCGCCGGCGATGGTCAGGCCGGAACGGTAGCGGTCGAAGACGCGCGGGTCGATGTAGGAGGCGCGGCACACCGCCGGGGTGTTGCCCAGGTAGTGGGCGACCTCCTTGACGGCCCGGCTGATCGCCCGGGCCCGGGCCGTCTTGGACCTGGCCTGGGGGAACGAGCTGGCCAGGGCGACCGAGGCCAGCACGGTCGCGCTCCAGGTGCGGAAGTCCTTGGCGGTGAAGTCGCCGCCGGTCTGCTCCTTGATGTAGGCGTTGATGTCGTCGGAGCGGACGTCCGCCCAGACCCGGCCGCGCTTGTAGGCGAGCAGGTCGGGGCCGCCGCCGCGGCGCCGCTTGAGCTGGGCCACCACCTCGCTCACGGCCGGGTCGAGCACCGAGGCGAGGCGCCGCTTGCCGCTCTTGGCCATGTAGTCGAAGGTGATCAGGTCGCCGTCCAGGCGCACGTGCCGCTTCTGGATGGTGGCCAGGCCGTAGGTCTGGTTCTGCTCGGCGTAGCCCTCGGTGCCCATTCGGAAGAAGCCCCGGTCCAGCAGCCGGGTCGCGCACGCCAGCACCCGCTCGCGGGTAAGGCCGTCCTCGGTGAGGTGCGCGGCCGCCCGCTCCCGCAGCCCGGGCAGGGCGTGGGCGAACTCCAGCATGTGGTCGAACTTGGCCGCCTCCCGCCGGGTCCGCCAGGCCTCGTGGTACAGGTACTGGCGCCGGCCGGCGGCGTCGGTCCCGACCGCCTGGAGGTGGCCGGTGGGGATGGGGCAGATCCACACGTCCTTCCAGGCCGGCGGGATCCCCAGCCCGCGGATGCGGGCCAGGACCTCGGGGTCGGTGATGCTCTCCCCGTTCACGTCGGTGTAGGTGAACGAGCGGCCCCGCCGCCGCCGCACGATGCCCGGGCCGGAGCAGTCGACCCGCCGGATCCTCGCCATAGGCCGCCTACGGGGTGTTGCGCTCGTCGGAGAGGTCGTAGGTGGGGGGCGGGCCCTGCTCCACCCGGGAGCGGGGCACGTCGGTGGCCGCGCCCGGGTCGTCGCCGCCCAGGAACGGCAGGAAGGAACGGGCCGCGTCCCGGTCGGCGTCGTCGCGCCGCTCGTCGGCGGCGATCTCGGCCAGGCGGGCGCGGAGCTGGTCGGGCGAGCCGCGCAGCGCCCCGGCCGGGTGGACGACCAGGACCTGGTCGCCGGCCTCGTACAGGCCCCAGAAGCCGGCGCTGGTGGTGGCCATCCTGGTCGGCTGGGCCAGGCGCAGGTCGCCGACGGCGACCGGGCGGTCGCCCTCGTAGCGGACGGCGTCGCCGCCGAGGTTCTCGGTCATGTCGCGGTCCGCTCCCGTTCCTCCTGGGACTGGCCGGCCTCGTCCGGGGTGAGCCAGCGGGCGGTGCCGATCCGGCCCGAGGCGTCGAAGGCCAGCTCGACCACGTGGCGGCCGGTGGCGCTGTCGACCTCCAGGCGGCTGGCGTCGTTGCCCTGGCCGGCCGGGCGCGCGTTCACCCGGCCCCGGCGCAGCAGGTCCTCGTGCCAGCCGGCGATGCCCGGCCGGCCCGAGATGCGCTCGTCGGCGCTGGTCAGCAGGCCGTTCTCGGCGTACAGGTCGGCGGCCAGGCCGGCGTCGCCGGCGGCAAGGGCCGAGGCGTAGGCGGTCATCACGGCCTTGGGGCCGCGGGCGGCCTCGGGGTCGTGGGCGGTGGCGACCGGGTCGACGTCCTGAGGCGCCTGGTCGGTGGCCGCCGACGGCGCGTCCGGGGCGTCGGCCGGCAGACCCTCGACCGGCAGGTCGGCCAGTCGCGCCGTCTCGCGCTTGACCGGCTCCTGGCCTCCCGTCTGGTCCATGTGCGTGCTCCTTCCCCGGAAGGGCCGGCCGGAATCAGCCCGGGCTCGGGTCACGGCCGGCCAGGACGTCGCCCAGGTCGAACTCGATCGGCCGCTCGAGCTGTTCGTAGGTGCAGGACTCGGGGTCGCGGTCGTGGCGCCAGCGCCGGAACTGGGCGGTGTGGCGGAATCGCCGGCCCTCCATGTGGTCGTAGGCGACTTCGACCACCAGCCTGGGGGCGAGCGGCTCGAAGGTCAGGTCCTTCTTGGCGTTCCAGCGCGACACCATCGCCCCGGGGGTCCGCTCGGGCGTGGCCCACCCGGTCCAGGGGTGCTCGTCGTCGGGTCCCAGCCGGTAGGGGGCGAGCTCGTCCAGCAGCTCGCGGCGCCGCTCCATCGAGAACGACGCCGACACCCCGACGTGCTGGAGCTTGCCCTCCTCGTCGTGGAGCCCGAGCAGCAGGGAGCCGACCACCGGCCCCTTCTTGTGCCAGCGGAACCCCGCGACCACGCAGTCGGCGGTCCGCTCGTGCTTGACCTTGAACATCACCCGCTGGTCCTCGAGGTAGGGCAGGTCCGGCGGCTTGGCGATCACGCCGTCCAGCCCGGCCCCCTCGAACAGCCGGAACCAGCGCTCGGCCTGGCGCTGGCTGTCGGTGATCAGGGTTCGGTGCACGGGCGCGGACGCTCCGGCCAAGGTCTCGTCGAGGGCGGCCCGGCGCTCGGCCAGAGGCCGTTCCATCAGCGACTCGTCGCCGATGGCGAGCAGGTCGAAGGCGATCAGCATGGCCGGGGTCTCGGTGGCCAGCAGGTTGACCCGGGAGGCGGCCGGGTGGATGCGCTGGAGCAGGGCCTCGAAGTCGAGGCCGGGGCCGCTGGCGATCACGATCTCGCCGTCGACCACGCAGCGCGGCGGGAGCTGGGTGCGGGCCGCCTCCACGATCTCGGGGAAGTAGCGGGTCAGCGGCCGCTCCTTGCGGCTGCCCAGCTCGACCTCGTCGCCGTCGCGGAACACCACGCAGCGGAACCCGTCCCATTTGGGCTCGTACAGCATCCCTTCGGGCAGGATCGAGACCGACTTGGCGAGCATCGGGCGGATCGGGGGCATGACGGGCAGGTCCATGCCCCCGATGGTGCCACGAACAACGCTTGGGCTACTGCGACCCGGGGCCGCTGTCCTGGGCCGGGCCCGTGGAGATGGCCTCGATCAGGTCGCCCTTGGAGTCGTCGTCGTCCAGCTCCCGGGCGATGTCGGCCACCGCGATGATGCCGACCAGGTCGTGGCCGTCGATCACCGGCAGGCGGCGGACCTTGTACTGGGCCATCGTCTTCAGGGCGTCGCGCAGCGAGTCGTCGGCCCCGATGGTCACCGGCTTGCCCTCACCGAGCTCGCCGGCCCGGGTGGAGCCCGGGTCCTTGCCCTGGGCCAGCGCCTTCACGACGATGTCGCGGTCGGTGAGCATGCCCTTGAGGCGGTTGTCCTCGCCGCAGATGGGCATGGACCCGTAGCCTCGGTCGGCCATCTTCTTGGCCGCGTCGAGCAGGGTCTCGTTCTCCCCGACGCACTCGGCGTTGGGGGTCATGACGTCGCGGGCCGTCTTCGGCATCGCGTCGCACCCTCCTCCTGTCTGGGTTCAGTCGTTGGGGAATTGCTAGCCCCTCATCCGGCCGCACAAACCTAGGCAAGCGGGGTCTCGTCGAGCCGCTCGCACAGCTCCCCCAGCGACTCGAAGACCGACCCGGCGCCGGCGTGGCGCAGCTCCTGTTCGGAGAAGCCGCCGGTGAGGATGGCCACGGTGGGGACGCCGGCCCGGGCGGCGGCCTCGCAGTCCCAGGTCGAGTCGCCGACCAGCACCGCCTCGCCGCCCCCGACCTTGTCGATGGCCGTGACCACCAGGTCCGGGTCGGGCTTGGTCTGCTCGACGTCGGCCGAGGTCGTCCAGGCCTCGACCAGGTCGCGGGCGTCCAGCAGGTCCAGGTAGTGGTCGACCTCGTCGCGCTTGCCCGAGCTGGCCAGCACCAGCCGCTGGCCGCGGCCGTCCAGCAGCTCCAGCAGCCGGCGGGCGTCGGCGAACGGCTGGACCTCGCCGATCAGGTCGGCGTACAGGGCCGTCTCGGCCGCCCGGATGCTGTCGCCCTGCCGGTCCTCGACCCGCCTGCCGGCCACGGCGGCCACCCGGTGGTCGCCGCCCAGGCCGATGTGGCGGTGGATCCGCCACACCGGCACGGTCAGGCCATGCTCGCGGAACGCGCGGTACCAGGCGATGGCGTGGTGGTAGTTGGTGTCGACCAGCGTGCCGTCGACGTCCAGGACCGCGATCGGCGGCGCCATCGCCCCCGGCTCAGGCCCGGGCCGTCGCCTGGGCCTGCTCGTCGTGCACGCCCTCGGCGAACTCCTCGACGATCTTGGCGTTGAAGGCCGGCAGGTCGTCCGGCTTGCGGCTGGTGACCAGGCCGCGGTCGGTGTGGACCTCCTCGTCGACCCAGGCCCCGCCGGCGTTCTCGACGTCGGTCCGGATGCTCGGCCAGGAGGTCAGGGTGCGGCCCCTGACCACGTCGGCCTCGACGAGGGTCCAGGCGCCGTGGCAGATCGAGGCGACCGGCTTGCCGGCCTCGAAGAACGAGCGCACGAACTGGACGGCCTTCTTGTCGTTGCGCAGGAAGTCGGGGTTGGCGACCCCGCCGGGCAGGACCAGCCCGTCGTAGTCGTCGACGCTGGCCTCGGCCACGGCCTTGTCCACGGGGAAGGTGTCGCCCTTGTCGAGGTGGTTGAAGCCCTGGATCTCGCCGGACTCCAGCGACACCAGGTGGGCGGTGCCGCCGGCCTGCTCGACCGCCTTGCGGGGCTCGGTGTACTCGATCTGCTCGACTCCGTCGGTGGCCAGGAACGCGATGGTCCTGCCCTGCAGCTCGCCTGCCACGTGCTCCTCCTGTCCGAGACGACAATGCTCCACCTCTGAGCATTGACGTCCTGGAGGAGCCGCAAACGGGTCAGAACTGGTTCTGGTCGTTGAAGATCTCGGACACGCTGGCGTCCTCGAACACGGCCCGGATGGCGTCGGCGACGATGCCGGCCACCGACAGCACGCGGATCTTGTCGAGCCGCTGGTCCGGGGCCAGAGGGAGGGTGTTGGTGACCACGACCTCGGCGATGGGGGCGTTCTTGAGCCGGTCGATGGCCGGGCCGGAGAAGATGCCGTGGGTGGCGGCGGCCGTGACCCGGGCGGCGCCGCTGGCCATCAGGACCTCGGCGCCCTGCACGATCGTGCCGGCGGTGTCGATCATGTCGTCGATCAGCACGCACACGCGGTCCTCGACCTCGCCGACCACTTCGCGCATCTCGACCTTGTGGGCCTCGGTGCGGCTGCGCCGCTTGTGCAGGAAGGCCAGGGGGGCGCCGAGCACCCCGGCCATCTTCTCGGCCGTCTTGACCCGCCCGGCGTCGGGGGCGACCACCACCAGGTCGCGGTCCTCGCAGCTGGTGCGGATGTGGTCGGCCAGCAGCGGCATCGCCGTCAGGTGGTCGACCGGCCCGTCGAAGAACCCCTGGACCTGCCCGGAGTGCAGGTCCATGGTGATGATCCGGTCGGCCCCGGCCACCCCGAGCATGTCGGCCACCAGCTTGGCCGTGATCGGCTCGCGGCCCCGGCCCTTCTTGTCCTGGCGCGAGTAGCCGTAGTAGGGGACGACCGCGCTGATCCGCTTGGCCGACGCCCGCTTGAGGGCGTCGATCATGATCAGCTGCTCCATGAGGCGCTCGTTCACGGGCGAGCTGTGGGTCTGGATGACGAACGCGTCGGTCCCGCGGACGCTCTCCCCGAACCGGGTGTAGGTCTCGCCGTTGGCGAAGTCGCGGACCTCGACGGAGCCGCACTCGATCCCGAGGTGCCTGGCCACCTCGCTGGCCAGCTCGCGGCTGGCCCGTCCCGCGAACAGCATCAGGTGCCTGCGCCCAAGCGCCTCCACCTGCTTGGGCGTCACCCCGTTGCTCACCGTGGCCTCCCCGTCACTCCTTGCTCCTCCGCCGGCGGCGCCTGGCCGCCCAGCCCTCGATCGTCCGCTGGTCGGAGCGTTCGATGGCGAGGGCGTCGGGCGGCACGTCCTTGGTGATGGTGGAACCGGCGGCGGTCTGGGCCCCGCTCCCGACCGTCACGGGGGCTACCAGCATGGTATCGGATCCGATGAAGGCGCCGTCGCCGACGGTCGTCCGGTGCTTGCGCACCCCGTCGTAGTTGACGAACACGGTGCCGGCGCCGACGTTCGCCCCGGCGCCGATGTCGGCGTCGCCGACGTAGCTGAGGTGCGGCACCTTGGACCCGGGCCCGACGACCGAGTTCTTCATCTCCACGAAGGTGCCGGCCTTGCTGGCCTCGGCCAGCTGGGTGCCCGGGCGCAGGGACGCGAACGGGCCGACCACGGCCCGCGGGCCGATGGTGGACTCCAGGGCCACGGTCTGGCTGATGGTGGCGTCGTCGCCGACGGCGCAGGCGACCAGGCGCACGTTGGGCCCGAGCCGGCAGCGGGCCCCGACCCGGGTCCCGGCCTCCAGGAAGGTGAGCGGGCCGAGCACGGTGTCCTGGCCGACCTCGACGTCGGCGTCGACGAAGGTGGTCACCGGGTCGGTGACCGTCACCCCGCCCAGCATCAGCCGCTCCAGCAGCCGCCGGCGCAGGACCGCCCCCGCCTCGGCCAGCTCGACCCGGTCGTTGACCCCCCTGACCTCCTCCTCCGGCCCCTCGGCGGTGGCCACCCGGCCGCCGCCGGCCAGGACCAGCGGCACCAGGTCGGGCAGGTAGTACTCGCCCTGGTCGTTGTCGGGACGCAGCTCGGCCAGGCCGTCAAGGGCCGGGCGGCGGAACACGTACATGCCGGCGCCGACCTCGCGGAGCCGCCGCTGGTCCGGGGTGGCGTCACGCTCCTCGACCATGCCGGTGACGGCGCCGTCCTGATCGCGCAGCACCCGGCCGTAGCCGGTCGGATCGTCCAGGGTGGCGGTGAGCAGGGTCGCGGTCGCCCGCGCGGCCCGGTGGGCGTCCAGCAGCCCCTCGAGCAGCGCCGCCGAGACCAGCGGGGTGTCGCCGGACAGGACCATGACGTCGCCGTCGCCCTCCAGCTGGGGCAGGGCGGCGGCCAGGGCGTCGCCGGTGCCCCGCTGGTCGGCCTGGACGGCGACGTCGACCGGGCCCAGGTCGAACCCACCCACGGCGGCGGTGACCTCGTCGGCGCCGTGGCCGACGACGACCACGGTCCGGTCGGCCTTGAGGGGCGCGGCGGCGGCGAGCACGTGCCACAGCAGCGGCCGGCCGGCGACCTGGTGGAGCGGCTTGGGCACGGCCGAGCGGAACCGCTTGCCCTCCCCGGCGGCGAGCACGACGACGGTCAGCCCCTGGCCCATCGGTCCCCCGTTCCCTGTGGTGGAGTGCTCCGAGCTGGCGGGCAAGGATTCGAACCTTGACCTGACGGCTCCAAAGGCCGCCGTGCTGCCATTACACCACCCGCCAATTGCGGGGGGGCTGCGCCCCCCGCAGACCCCCCAAACCCGGTGCTCAGGGTATCTCAGCTAGCCGAACGTGACCCCGGGCACGGGGCCGCGGGCGACCTCGACCCGGGCGAAGCCGGAGCGGACGGCCCTGGCCACCTGGGTGGCGTGGTCCTCGTCGCGGCACAGGCCGAGCATGGTCGGCCCGCTGCCGCTCATGATCGCGCCCAGGACGCCGGCGTCCTGCAGCCGCTGCTTCGACTTGGCCAGGCCGGGCAGCAGGTCGAAGGCGGCCGGCTCCAGGTCGTTGTGGAGCGCCGCGGCCAGCGCCTCGGCCTCGCCGGCGGCCAGGGCGGCGAGCAGGTCGTCCGGCCAGCGGCCCTCCAGCGGGGCGGCCAGGCCGAGCTCGTCGAAGTGGCCGTAGACGTCCTCGGTGGCCAGGCGCTCGTGGTCGATGCCGACCACCCACCAGGTGCTGCCCTTGCTCGGGACCTCGCGCACCTTGTCGCCCCGGCCGGTGGCCACGCCGGCCCCGCCGCCGATGCAGAAGGGGACGTCGGAGCCGACCTCGGCGGCCATGGTGTGGAGGTTGACCGCCGGCAGGTGCAGCCCCCAGAGCTTGTCCAGGGCGATCAGGGCGGCGGCGCCGTCGGCGCTGCCGCCGCCGAGCCCGGCCGAGACCGGGATGCCCTTGCGGAGCCGGAAGCGGGCCCCGGGCAGGTCGCGGGAGCGCCGGGCCAGCTCGCGGGCCGCGACCAGGACCAGGTTGGTCTCGTCGGGCGGCAGGCCGCCGCCCTCGACCTCGAGCCCCAGCCCCTCGGGCACGACCTCGACCTCCAGCTCGTCCCAGATGGCGATCGACTGGAGCACCGAGACGACCTCGTGGTAGCGCCCGTCGGGCCGCAGCGGGCCCACGTACAGGCCCAGGTTGACCTTGGCGGCCGCCCTGGCCCGGAGCGACGACGAGGACGCGTGGTCTCCAGGCTGGCGTTGCTGACTGGCCACGAGCGTCCCTCCCCGACGTCGATGCCCGGGCATGGTAGCCGCGCCCGGAGATCGGTTCAAAGTGGACTCGGGACGGCGGTCATGGATCCGGCGCCGCATGCAGCGCCGAGCCTTCTGTGCAGCGCCGAAGCTTGCGCGCCGCCCCCGGCGGCCATCGAATCACCCAAACCCAGATGCATGACCGCCGTTCCGGACCTGGTGGGCCAGGGCGACGAAGGCGGCGACGTCGAGCCGTTCGGCGCGGAGGCCGAGGTCGACCCCGGCGGCGCGGCCGAGGGCCTCGACCCCGGCCGCGTCCAGGCCCAGGCCGCGCAGGGCGTTGCGCAGGGTCTTGCGCCGCTGCCCGAAGGCGGCGTCGATGACCCGGCCCAGGTCGGCCGGGTCCAGGCCGGCCATGGCCGGGTGCTGGCGGCGGGTCACCCCCAGCAGGACCGAGTCGACGTGCGGCTCGGGCACGAACACCCGCCGGCTCACCGGGGCCAGGACGCGGGCGGTGGCCTGGGCGGCCAGCTTGGCGCTGGGGGCGCCGTAGGCGGCCGACCCGGGCCCCGCGGCCAGCCGCTCCCCGACCTCGCGCTGCACCATGACCACCTGGTGGGCGATGGCCGGGGCCTCGGCCAGGACCTTGAGGACCAGGGTGGCGGCGATGTTGTAGGGCAGGTTGGCGACCAGCCGCCGGGCGCCGGGGGCGAGGGCGGCCAGGTCGACCCGGAGGGCGTCGGCCACCTCCACCCGGACCAGGGGGTCGTCGCCCACCGCCTCGGCCAGGGCCGGGAGCAGGCGGGCGTCGGCCTCGACGGCCACCACCGCCGCCCCGGCCTGGCGCAGGGCCAGGGTGAGGCTGCCCAGCCCCGGCCCGACCTCCAGCACCGTCTCCCCCGGCTCGATCCCGCCCAGGCGGGCCACCTTGCGGGCGGTGTTGGGGTCGGCCAGGTAGTGCTGGCCGAGCGCCTTGCTGGGCCGGAGGTCGTACCGCTCCAGCAGCTCCCGCACCCGGCCGGGGGTCAGCAGGGCCGGCGCCTCCTCAGGCACGGCCGTCGAGGTCCAGCCCGAACGCCCGGGTGGCGGTCGCCGTGGTGGCCGCCGCCACCCGCTCGACCGGGACCCGGTGGACCCCGGCCACCGTCCGGGCGGTGACGGCCACCCGGCCGGGGCGGTTGGGCCGCCCCCGGTAGGGGTGGGGGGAGAGGAACGGGCTGTCGGTCTCCAGCACCATCCGGTCCAGGGGGACGACGGCGCAGGCGGCCCGCAGCCCGGGGGCGTTGCGGAAGGTGACCGTGCCCGCGAACGACACGTACCAGCCGGCCTCGACCACCCGGGCCGCGGCCCGCTCGTCGCCGGCGAAGCAGTGGAACACCACCCGGGGCGGCGCCCCCTCGCCCTCCAGGATGGCCACCACGTCCGCGAAGGCCTCGCGGCAGTGCACGACCAGCGCCTTGTCGAGCTCGCGGGCCAGGCGCACGTGGGCGGCGAAGGCGGCCCGCTGGGCCTCCCGGGGCGAGTTGTCGTAGTGGTAGTCCAGGCCCGTCTCCCCCACCCCGACGACCCGCTCGTCGGCCAGCAGCCGGCGCAGCTCGGCCAGGACGTCGTCGGAGAAGCCGTCGGCGTCGTGGGGGTGGACCCCGGCGGTGGCCGACACCTGGGGCAGCCGGGCCGCGTTGGCCACGGCCTGCCGGCTGGAGGCCAGGTCGACCCCGACGTCGACCACGTGCCCGACCCCCTCGGCCAGCGCCTCGGCCACCACCTCCTCGGGCGGGGACTCCAGCAGGTGCAGGTGGCAGTGGGTGTCGACCAGCATGCGGCCGAGCATGCCACAGGTGCGGCCGTCGCCCGGGGCCAAACGGAGATCGGGACACCGTAGGGGAACTACGCCGTCGGCACGTGTTGCCGTCGAGTCCCCAGATCGACCATATCGAGGGCGTCGACGGCGTGCCGTGGCGAGGGAGGGCCAAGATGACCAGATTCCCACGTGTCCTTATGCCCGCGGGCCGCGGCCGGGCCGCTCGCCGAGGCCGGGCCCTGTCGGCGGCGCTCTCGGCGGCACTCGTGCTAGGGCGCTGACGGCCCTGGTGGCCGCGACGGCGCCGGCGGCGCGGGCGGCGACCCTGCCCACCGGCTTCCAGGAGACGACCGTGTTCAGCGGGCTGACGAACCCCACCGCAGTCCGCTTCGCCCCCAACGGGCGGGTCTTCGTCGCCGAGAAGCGCGGGGTCATCAAGGTCTTCGACTCCCTCACTGACACCAGCCCGGACGTGTTTGCCGACCTCAACGTCAACGTCTACAACTTCTGGGACCGGGGGCTGCTGGGGATGGCCCTTGACCCGAATT
>DASUPQ010000163.1 GCA_036280995.1 Actinomycetota bacterium
ATGCCAACTAAACTATGCACAGCCAGCATCCGCTGGTCATGACGAGAGGAACCACCCGTGCCGACCAAGACCCTGCGGGGCAACGACTCGCAGACCCCCATCCTGAGCGCCGTACGCGAGAGCCAGACGGCGTTCATCGACGTGGTCCGCAGCTGGACCGACATCACCGAGCAGCTGACCCGACGCCTATCCCTGCCGGTGGCCGGCATCGACGTCGCCGGCGCCCTGGACCGCACCTTCGACCTCGCCGAGCAGACCCTCGCCGTCCAGCGCCAGTTCGCGCTCACCCTCATCGGTGCGGTCGACCGCCAGGTCGACACCATCGTCGAGACCGTCGAATCCAGCGCCCGCGAGCGCCTGCGTGGTGTCGAGGACGTGCTCCGCGAGGTCGAGGCTGAGCAGCCCCAGCCCGCCCGCGAGCGCCCCGAGCCGCCGCCCGCCGCCAAGGCCGCCCCCAAGGTCGAGGCCCCCAAGCAGAACGACAGGCAGGAGACCAAGCCGGACCGGCGCGGCTTCGAGGAGCGCAGTGTCGAGGAGCTGCGCGACCGTGCCCGTGAGCTGGACATCGAGGGCCGTGCCGCGATGAGCAAGGACGAGCTGATCGTCGCCCTGCGCGAGCAGCGGCAGCCCAAGCAGCCCAAGGACGACGCGCAGAAGGCCACGGCGCGAACCCAGGGCAGCACGATCGACCGGCGCCCGTTCGCCGAGCGCAGTGTCGAGGAGCTACGCGACCGCGCTCGTGAGCTGGACATCGAGGGCCGCTCGGCCATGAGCAAGGACGAGCTGATCGCCGCCCTCCGCCAGCACGCCAAGTAGCAGAGGTTGCGGCGCGGCTGCGCGACACAGCCCTGGCCTGGCGCCCCCACGCTACCGCCAGCCGCTGCGTGCGCAGCTGCGCTGCACAACACGAGATGGACAACCGTCGCGGAGGGGTCGCCATCACCGATCAGGAGATGACCGGAGTCGCCGGTGCTCTCCGAGCGGCCCTGGACCGGTATCGGCTAGCGACCAGCGCCCCCGAGACGGCCTGGGGATTCCAGAGCCGCTGGCGGACCGTTCGAGGAGTAGACACCCATGACCGCGCCTCGCTCCCCAGCCCCAGCGCCACCCTGCCGCTGGTCCTGGTTCACGGCCTCGCGGTGTCCCATCGCTACCTGATGCCCCTCGCGGCCAAGCTGGCTGGCCACCACCCAGTCCACGTGATCGACCTCCCCGGCTTCGGGCTCAGCAGCGACCCGGGCCGGGTCCTGAACGTCGCCGAGCATGCCGACCACCTGGCCGACTGGCTCGAGGCAGCCGGGTTGCCACCCATCGTGGTGCTTGGCAATTCCTTCGGCTGTCAGGTCGCCGTTGACCTGGCGGTGCGGTATCCCGACCGGGTCCGTGGCCTGGTCCTGGTCGGCCCGACCATGGACCCGGCGGCGCGCACCGCCTTCCGGCAGATCCTGCGCTGGCTGGGCGACACCGCCCTCGAGGACCCGCTGCAGCTGCCCATCCTGGTGCGCGACCTCCGCGACGCCGGCCCACACCGAGTGGTCGAGACCCTGGCCCATGCCCTGCGCGACCCGATCGAACACAAGCTCCCCCTGATCAGCGTGCCGGTGCTGGTCACCCGGGGCAGCCGGGAACCCATCGTGCCCCTGGCCTGGGCCCGGGCCGCGACCCGGCTGCTCCCCCTCGGTGAGCTGGCCGTGGTACCGGGCCCCCACAACGCCAACTACGCCGCCGCCGACCACCTCGCCGAGTTGTTCCTGGCGTTCCTTCATTCACGGGTGCTCGCCTAGGACAGCCAAGCCCGACCAGACAGGCGACTGCTGGTCGGTGTCAAGGGACTGGTGCTCGTCCAGCCCGTCGTCTTCCGCGACGAGGCGGCCATCAAGGCGGACCCTCGTGCGGGCCTGCCAGCACTGGACTTGGCCGAGTGAAACAGGTCAGGTCAGGATTCCACCAGGTGGGCACGCATCCGGGCCAGGGCACGGCGCTGCAACCGGGAGATGTGCATCTGGGAGCAGCCGACCCTGGCCGCGATTTCGTACTGGTCCAGGTCCTGGAAGAACCGCAGGAGGATGACCTCACGTTCCAGCTCCGGCAGTGCGGTCAGCAGTCCGGGTAGTGCCAACAGGTCTTCTGGCTCCTCCCTGGCTCCTGGCGTCAGCATCAGATCGCCGAGACAAGCATCACCGTCGCCACCGACAGGCTGATCGAGCGACACCTCCACGCGGCTGGAGGCGGCCGCCAACCCCTCCAGGACCTCCTCCTCGGCCATCTCCAACTGCTCGGCCAGCTCGGTGGTGGTGGGTGCGCGGCCCAAGCGCTGGTGCAGCCCGTCGGCCGCTTTGCACAGTTGCAGCGCTCGTTCCTTGAGCGGGCGCGGCACATGCAGCCGCCAGCTGGTGTCACGTAGGTAGCGTTTGAGCTCGCCGACCACGCACGCGACGGCGAAGGGAACGAACGGGGTGCCGTGGCCGGGGTCGTAGCGGTCGATGGCGGCGATGAGCCCGGCGCGGGCCGTCTGGCGGAGATCCTCGGGCGTCGTCCCGCGGCTGGTGCGGTAACGGTTGGCGAGCCGGTCGGCCAGGCCCAGGTAGGCCAGGATGATCTGCTGGCGCAGTTGAGGATCGCGGCTGACGGCGTACTCCTGCAGCCAGCCACCAACCTCGGTAGCGGCGTCCAGGTCGCCTGGGCGGACGTCAACGACCGCATGGTTGGGGGACGGGGAGAGGGTAGCGGACACCGGAAACCTCGTGGCGACTGGTCGTCCACGAGGGCCAGGTGGACGGGCAACATGAGCCAAGCAAGATCAGTCTCCCCTGCGCCGATCCTTGGCAAACCTTTGTCGCCTCAATGCCGCGCTCGACAAGAGCTGGGCACGCGCCGGCGGTGACCATGGCGGCGATGGCGCTGTGCTCGGCGCAGACCCTGTCCCCGAGCCCGTGTCGATGCTGACCCCGGAGTACCGGTTGCCCTTGTCGGTGACCAGCGTTGCTGCCACGTCCCCGAACAGCCGATCACCAACCAGGCGGGGGTTGAGGACGGCCTGCGCCGAGTCGATCAGCTCCTCGTTCGACGCGCCGGCCATGGTCGCAACCTACCAAGTTGGGCCGCGCTGGGGCCGCGAACCACAGGAGATGAGGACCACCGTGGCTTACGGAGTCCCTTGTCCCGAGTGCGGCGCGCCGGCTCGGGTTACCAGGCAGTTATTGCTCGACTCCACCGACGGCCCCATCGAGCATCTCAAGACCGGCTTGCGTGAACGAGCACTGGCTCACCCCGCGGACCGGGACGTCAAGCGGGAGCAGCCGGCCGTCCCGGATCGCGACCTGGGGGCGGCGAGCTGATGGGTGCTGGCGGCGGTCCATGAAGGTAGGGCTTCCCCAGGCCTGTGCTGGTCCACCAGAGGAGGAACCATGCCCCGTCGTATCAAGCGTGGCGACGCTCAAGCCGTCCTCAACGCCTTTGGCACCGGCGGACGAGTGTCCTGCGCAAGCAGGGTGAGACCGCCGAGGCATCACCCGCGGACTTCTTCGGCAGCCATGGCTCGATCCGGCCCTTCCAGGGCTCACCATGGGACGGCCGGCACTTCTGCGCCGAAGACTGGCACGTCATCCTCGTCGCGTTCATCGATGGCGGAGACGCGTCCTTCGACCATCAGCAAGCCAGAGCCGTCCTGGATCCGGTGGCGATCAGCTTCACACTCGACGGCGCCCCGCTGGATACGACTCGAACACCCATCAAGTCCTTCCATGACCCGCAAGCCTTCGCCTTGGAAAGGGCGTGGTACTTCCAAGAGGGCAGGATCATGTCGCCGGATGACCTCAGCGTCGGCCAAGCAGAGGTCCGTGCCCTAGGGATTGCACGGGGGTAGCGACTTCCACCGGCAGTCCGACCCTGGGGACGGTGGAGTACCAGCGCGGAGACCTCCCGTCGGCGAGCCGGCTCCGGCCATCCCAGTTCCAGCGAAGCTCCTTGGTCCCAGGGTCGGGGGCTGCCTGCGGTGGCCTTAGCCGGTTCGCTGGATGATGGCGCTCATCTGCTCAGCGTCGAACGCCTTCATGGTCGTGGTCCGGATGTTGCCCAGGGCGCCGGTCTGCAGCGCCACGGCGGTGGCCGTCTCGTCGTCGGGGAAGTCGGTCACGGCGACGACGTCGTATTCGCCAAGCGTCCAGACCAGCTGGCGAACCTGGCCGCCGTGCTTCTCGACCAGGCCCCGGTAGTCTTCGGCTCGGCGGACGCTGTCGCGGTAGTTCTTGATGCCTTGGTCGGTCCAGTTGACGAGGGAGACGAAGGTAGGCATGGACCGGCTCCTTTCCTGTGCAGGAAGGAACTCGCCGAGGTAGGCCTCCTGTCTTCGCTGGCCGGGAATGACCCGGCCAAGTCAACGTCTGCCGCACCAGACCGTCAAGGGTCGAGGGCTCCTCAATCGGCAAACTTGAGAAGGAGTGGGTGCTGCGATGTGGGAGTCCAACTGCCTGGGCGGATGACGGCCTGATCCACGGTCGCGGTGATTGTGCGATGCTGCCTGGGTGGCGTCCATCCGGACTGTCTGGTTCCTGAGCACTGAACGGGGGAATGCTCATGTCTAGGACTGCCAACCGTGGTTCGCTCGTGGTCCGGCTCCGGCGGGCGGCGGTGCTGCCCATGCTGCTGGCCCTGGTGACCGTGGTGGCCGCTCCGGCGGTCGCGTCCCGACCCGCCGAGGTTATCGTGCTTCCAGGTGCCAGCTCGGCCGAGGGCATCGCCGCCGGTCGTGGGACCACCTTCTATGCCGGCGATCTCTTCCGGGGCGACATCTTCCGCGGCAGCATCCGGCGCGGCACCGCCGAGCTGTTCATCGACGCCCCCGCCGGCCGCATGGCCGTCGGCATGGCCGCCGACCTGGCCCACGACCTGCTGTTTGTGGCCGGTGGCTTCACCGGTCAGGGCTATGTGTACGACCTCCGCACGGGTGCCACCGTGGCCACCTACCAGTTCGCCGCTCCATCCGCCCCGCCGCCCGCCACACCCACCACGGTCATCAATGACGTGGCCGTCACCCGCCGCGGCGCGTGGTTCACCGATTCGCGACACGCCCTCCTGTACTTCGTGCCGGTCAGCCGAGCCGGGGTCCCGGGGCAGACGTTCGGGACGCTGGCCCTCAGCGGCCCGGCGGCCGACACCAGCGGGGCGTTCAACCTCAACGGCATCCAGGCCACCGCCAACGGCAAGACCCTGATCGTGGCCCACTCGGCCAACGGCCAGCTCTACACGGTCGATCCAAGGACCGGTGCCAGCGCGACCATCGCCGGGGTCAGCGTGCCCCAGGTCGACGGCATCGTGCTCCAGGGCCGGCGGCTGTGGGCGGTGCAGAACACCAACCAGGTGACCAGGATCCGGCTGGCCGCGGACCTCAGCTCTGGGGTGGTGGAGGAGGTGATCACCAGCGAGCTGTTCCAGGTGCCAGCCACCGCGGCCCTCTTCGGCAGTCGCCTGGCGGTGGTCAACGCCAAGTTCGACACCGGCATCCCGCCCACCGCCGACCAGTACGAGGTGATCGTGGTCGACCGGTGAGCAGGACCACCTCCACGATCCAGGTCCAGGTGGGTGCCCAGATGATCAATAGAGGTACGGGAGGCCCGAGCAGCGAGAGCAGGCTGCGTTCCTGGCCGACCATGCCGCCGACCAGGGCGTTGACCCCGACGAGAAGGGAGAACTGGGCCAGGTTGGCTCGCACCCCCAGCCGCAGGCTCTCGGGGTGGACCGGGGCCGGCTGGGTCACGAGCGGGCCAGGGCCTGGCCGGTGGCCCGCTGCCAGTCGTCGACCCCGCCGACCACGACCTGCAGATCTCGGCGGCCGGCCCGCTCCAACAGGCTGGCCGCGGTCATGGCCCGC
>DASUPQ010000164.1 GCA_036280995.1 Actinomycetota bacterium
GCTCCGCGGCCTCCTGGATAAAAGCCCCGCGGGATCGGGCGCGGGAGCTTGCGCGGGCCAGTGCCCGCCGGGTCGAGGCCGACCAAACCTTGGAGCAACTCACCACCAACAACCAACAACCGCGCCAAGGGCAGGCCATGCTTCGCTTGCCCTGGAGGACCAGGCCGGCCGGCGCCGACCCGGGAGCCGTGGCGGTGGCTCGCCAGCAGGCCGACCGCGCCCACGACACCGAGCTGGCACTGCGCCAGCATCAGCAGCGCCGGGGGGGCTGGCTGGAGGCCAACGCCCACCTCGGCCCCGCCTACCGCCAAGTCGTGCGGGAGCTGGCCTGGCAGCGCCGGGCCCGCGGCCTCACCGCCGAGCACGACCGGCCCGGCTACCTCCGCGGCGAGCTCGGCCCGGCTCCCGAGAGCACCAGGGGGCAGCGGGCCTGGCGGCAGGCCGCGGCCACCATCGAGGACTACCGCCGCACCTATGGGATCACCGACCCCGAGACCGCGCTGGGCCCGATGCCGCGCGAGCCGGCCCAGCGGGCCGCCTGGCACCACGCCCGCCAAGCCATCACCCGAGTCCAGGGCCGCCAGCACCGCTCCGACCGCGACCGCCAACCCCAGCGCGCGCCAGCAT
Organism: Actinomycetota bacterium; assembly: GCA_036280995.1. Taxonomy (NCBI): domain Bacteria; kingdom Bacillati; phylum Actinomycetota; species Actinomycetota bacterium. The sequence continues at coordinate 628 of DASUPQ010000164.1, forward strand.
CCCGCCCGTCTCCGATTGACCGTCACCAGCAGGACCAGGCACGAGCCCGCTCGGGGCGGGAGGTGCCCCCACGCCGGCCGGGCCCCGAGCGGGCCGCCGGCTAGCACCACAAGGAGGCCATCATGGCACGGCCCCAACCCAATCCCGACCCAGACGGCATCTGGCCCTCCTGTGACGACGAGCAGCCCGGGGTGTCGATCCGGCCGCTCCGCCACGCCGACCTCGCCGCCCTCCTCGACCAGCACAACCACCGCGAGGACCAGGGCGACATTCTCCGGTCGGGGGTGCCGGCGCCGGTGCTGGCGGTGCGGGTGCGGGCCAGCGTCGGCCGCCCCGGGCCTCTGCCGCAGCCGAGTACCGGCGCCACCGCACCGCCGAACGCGCCCGCTGGACCCACGGCCTGCCCTGGCGGGTGGCCGCAGTGCTGGCCACGGGCGTAACCGCCGGGCTGCTGGCCGCCCAACTCGCACCGGATTCAGCTGGGCTGCTGGCGGTGGCGGCTGCGGCCGGGCTCGGCTGGCGGCTTCGGTTCCGTCCCAGCCCGGACACCCTGGCCTGGCGGCGCGGGGCCGCCGGTGAGCGGCGTACCGCCCGCCTGCTCGCCCCCTTGGAGCGCCGTGGCTGGGTGGTGCTGCACGACCTGGCCATCCCCGGATCAGCGGCCAATATCGATCATGTGGTTATCGGACCCGGCGGGGTGCTGGTCGTCGACTCCAAGCAGTACCGAGGACGGCTCCACCTGGATCGGTACGGGATGGTGTGGCATGGCCGCCACCTGCTCGTCTCGGCCCTGCGCAAGGTCCTCTGGCAGGCGGACCAGGCCGACCAGGTTCTCGGCATCGCCGACATCACCGTCGCCGCCATCGTCGCCGTGCATGGCGCCAGCGTCCCTTGGGGTTTGCTGCAGGCCGATGGGGTCACCATCGTCCCCGCCCGGCGGGTGCCCGACCTACTGCAGGCACTGCCGCCCGTCCTTGGATCCGAGCGGGTGGTCTGGCTGGCCGACCGAGCCCGGCTGCGGTTCCACGCCGCCGCCTAACAGCCCGCCGAGATCGGCGCTCGAAGCGCGACTGCTGCTGGGGCGTCACCGGGGCGGTTGCTGGGTGCGCTTGACCGCGTTCGATCAGCGGCGCCCCGGCGCACTGCTGTCCTCGGACGATTTCGGGTCGGCGGGGTCTGGCCCTGCTCGTCGTCGGGCGGACCTTCAGGGTTAGCCCAAGAACGCCTTACCACGCCCGGAGATTGCCCTCCGGGCCGGAGCCGTCCTGTGGCCGGAGTAAGGATTCAGGCCCGAGCGTTTGGGCCGAGCTCCGGTGGCTAGCCTCAGAGTGTCGGAGAAGTACTCCGGCTGTCAGCGGGACCAAGTCCTCGTCCTGCAATTGCGGAGGTTGCCAGGCAACCGGTCCGCTCCGTTCTCCCGCTCCACCGCGTCCTCGGAGTGCCCTCGTGAGGCAGCGGCATTGCTGCGTCCCCCAAGCGTGCTCTGTAGGTCCGCGCATGCCCACCGCCATCCAGCTCGGGTCCTCCAACCCGGGCGACATGCAAAGGAACCAGCATGGACGCAGAGCTTGGTCGGCCCGGCAGCACCGCTGTCGGCACCGACCGTCAGGTCGGCACCCGCCGGCTCAGCACCGAGACCAAATCCGCCTACAAGACCACCGAGTTCCTCACCTATGTGGTCGTGTTCGCCGGCATCCTGCTGGCCTCGTTCCTGGTCAAGACCGGCCAGGACGGCCAGCGCCTGGACTACTTCCGGGCCGACAAGGCCTGGTGGTACATCACCCTGTTGACCATCGGCTACATGATCGCCCGGGGGCTGGCCAAGTCCGGCAGCCGCGAGCCCTACGACGACGACCGCTCCCACTAGCAGCAGCTACGGGCTGTGCCGGCTGGCCTGGCGCAGCCCGTACCGTTGGCGGCGCCGATTAGGTGGCATCTCCAGCACCTCGTCGAACGCCATCGCCTCCCTGCCCAAGCTGGCTGCTGCTCTGAATGGGGGGACTTCTCGGCACGACGCAGCATTGAAGGCACACCACAACCAGGAGGCTCCCATGGACCGCGATGACCGCACCGCCGACACCGGCATGCTCGGCAGCGAAACCGAGAACCCCGGGCCCGGCCGCGACACCCGCCAGACCGACCCCGACCCAGCCGAGACCAGCAGCGAGCACCCGACCCGGACCGTGGGCATGTCCGGTGCCGACCCGCAGCGAACCCGCCTCGGCACCCAGGAGACCAGCGGCCGACCTCTCGCTGGCGCCCCCCAGGACACGACCTCCAGCGGCCAGGCTGACACCGGCATGGTGGGCAGCGAGACCGAGAATCCGGGGCCTGGCCGCGACACCCGCCAGACCGACCCCGCCGCCACCGCCGGCGCGGAGGATTCAGAGGCCACCGCGGCCATGTCCGACCCCGACCCGGACCGCACCCGGCTCGGCAGCCACGAACCTGGCCCCGCCCGGCATTAGCGTGGCCCTGTTCACCAGAGGAGGCCAGCGTGCCTGAGCGTCATCCCGACCATGACCTGCTCGCCGAGTTGGAGCCGGTCGCCGAGCAGCTGCTTGACCGGCATCTGGCCATGGCCAAAGAATGGCTGCCGCACGAGTACATCCCCTGGAGCCTGGGTCGCGACTTCGACACAGAGCCCTGGACCCCCGACCAGCCGCGGCTGACC
>DASUPQ010000165.1 GCA_036280995.1 Actinomycetota bacterium
GGCGGTCGGTGGCCACGCCCTTGGCCCGGGCGTCGGCGGCCAGGCGGCCCTTGGTGGCGGCCGACCCCCTGACCACCATGGCGTTGATCTGGGGGATGGTCCGGACGACCTTGGCGCCGTCGGCGACCGCCTTGGCGCGCAGGGCCCCGAGGTCGGCGGCGCTGCGGGCCACCACCAGGTAGCGGCCGGACGCCTCGGCGGGGGCGGCGGATGACGGGGCGGCGAGCAGCGCCGCCAGCACGCTCAGGATGGCCACCACGGCCCCAACGCGGACCACGGTCCTTGGCTGCACGCGCCCCACTCCCCTTTCGGAAGCTCGCGCCCCGGCGGCCGTCGCCGCCCGGCTGATGCCCTAATGATCCGAAATGCCGGATCTTCTGACAAGACCGCCGAGGCGGGTTCGGGGGACCTCGGCCGCCGACGGGTCGAGGACCTCCGCGGCCGGGAGGCGGCCGTCCAGCCAGGCGGCGAGCTGCTCGGCGGCGATCTCGGCCCACTCGGCGAACACCTCCTCGACCTTCCAGCCGATGTGGGGAGTGAGGACCACGTTGGGGGCGGTCCGCAGGGGGTGGTCGGCCGGGAGGGGCTCGGTGGCGAACACGTCAAGGCCGGCCCCGGCCAGGGGGCCGCTGCGGAGGGCGTCGAGCAGGGCCGGCTCGTCGACGATGGCCCCGCGGGCGGTGTTGACCAGGATCGCCCCGGGCCGCAGGCGGGCCAGGCGGTCGCGGTCCAGCAGCCCGGTGGAGTCCGGCGACAGCTTCAGGTGGACCGAGACCACGTCGGAGCGGGCCAGCAGGTCGTCGAGGGGCAGCCGCTCGGCCACCGGCTCGTCGTCGGCGTAGGCCCGTCCCGGGTCGCGGTCCCAGGCGAGCACGACCATGCCGAAGGCGGCGGCGATCCTGGCCACCGGCCGGCCGTGGCGGCCGAGGCCGAGGATGCCGAGGGTCCGCCCGGCCAGGGTGCCGCCCATGGCCTCCGGCCACCCGCCGGCGGCCAGCTCGGCGGCCAGGGGGTGGATGCGGCGGAGCACGGCCAGCATCAGCCCGAAGGTGAGCTCGGGCACCGAGGCCGAGGCCATCCGGGCCCGGCGGCTGAGGGCGACCACGATCCCCCGCCCGGTGGCCGCCTCCTGGTCGACGTGGTAGGCGTGGCCGCCCGTCTGGAGGACCAGTTCGAGCTCGGGGAGCCGGTCGAGCAGGGCGGCGTCGAGCCGGGTCCGCTCGCGGATGGCCAGCAGCACCCGCACGCCGCCCAGGAGGCCGGTGTCGGCGTCGCCGAGGGGCCGGTCGAGCACGGTCACCTCGGCCAGCTCCCGCAGCCGGTCCATGGCCGGGGCGCCGGCGATCCGGCCCTCGTAGTCGTCCAGCACCAGCAGCCGCGGCGCCATCAGGTCCCCTTCTCGAAGTTGTAGACGTCCTGGTCGAAGGCGGCGTAGTCGCCGTAGCCGAGCAGCTCGTACAGCCGGGCCCGGGTCTGCATGCGGTCGACCAGGCCGGCCTGGGTGCCGTCGTCGCGCAGCCGGCGCAGCCCCTCCTCGACCGCCCCCATGGCCAGGCGCAGCCCGGTCACCGGGTAGATGACCAGGTTGACCCCGAGGTCGGCCAGGGTGCGGGCGTCCAGCAGCTTGGACTTGCCGAACTCGGTCATGTTGGCCAGCAGGGGCACGTCCACGGCCCGCCGGACGGCCTCGAACTCGCGCTCGTCGGCCAGCGCCTCGGGGAACAGCATCTCGGCCCCGGCGTCGACGTAGGCGCGGGCCCGCTCCAGCATCGCGTCAAGGCCCTCGACCGCCCGGGCGTCGCTGCGGGCGACGATCAGGAAGCCCGGGTCGCGGCGGGCGGCCACCGCCGCCTGGATCCGGCGGACCATGTCGGCCGCCGGCACGACCTCCTTGCCGTCCAGGTGGCCGCAGCGCTTGGGGTTGACCTGGTCCTCCAGGTGGCAGCCGGCCAGGCCGAGGTCGTCCAGCTCGGCCACGGTCCGGGCCGCGTTCAGGGGCTCGCCGAAGCCGGTGTCGGCGTCGGCCAGCACCGGCAGGCGGGTCGCGGCGGCGATCTGGCGGGCCCGCTGGCCGACCTCGGTCATGGTGGTGAGCCCGACGTCGGGCAGGCCGAGGTCGGCCGCGACCACCGCCCCGGACACGTACGCCCCGTCGAAGCCCAGCTCCTCGACCAGCCGGGCGACCAGCGGCGAGAACGCCCCGGGCATGCGCAGCAGCCGCCCCGAGGCCAGCCCGGCCCGCAGGGCGGCCCGCTTGCCGGCCGCCGGGACCGGGGCCATGGCCGGGAACGGCATCAGAAGATCCCCCGCCGGTCGGGGGCCGCCCCGGCCAGGTGGGCGGCGGCGACGGTGAGGCCGCCCAGCTCACCCGGGTCGAGCTCGCCCAGCCGCTCGACCAGGCCCGCGAACCGGTCCAGCTCGGCCGCCGCGACGATCCCGTCGGCCAGGGTGGCCAGCTTGCCCAGGTAGTCGGGGCGGGCGAACGGGGCCGCGCCCAGGGGGTGGGCGTCGGCCACGGCGAGCTCGGCGGTGACCACCTCGCCGCCGGCCAGGTGGACCTCGGCCCGGCCGCCGAAGGCGCGGCCGGCCGGGTCGGGGTCGTGGTAGCGGGCCGTCCAGGCCGGGTCCTCGACCGTGGTGACCCGCTGCCAGAGCCGCACCGTGTCCGGGCGGGCCGCCCGCTCGGGCGTGTAGCTGTCGTGGTGGTGCCAGCGGCCGTCCTGGAGGGCGACGGCGAAGATGTACATGACCGAGTGGTCGAGGGTCTCGCGGCTGGCCGCCGGGTCGAGCTTCTCCGGGTCGCGGGCGCCGCTGCCGATCACGTTGTGGGTGTGGTCGCTGGTGTGGAGCACCACCCGTTCGACCCGGCCGGTGTCGCCGACCCGCTCCCGCAGCCGGAAGGCCAGGTCGATGAAGGCCTGAGCCTGGTACTCGGCCGAGTGGGCCTTGGTGTAGGTGTCAAGGATGGCCCGCCGGGGCTCGCCCGGTTCGGGCAGGGGCACCCGGTAGCAGGCGCCGGGGCCGTCCAGCAGCCAGGCCACCACCCCGTCCTCCCCCTCCCAGATCGGCGCCGGGGCGCCCTGGCCGCGCATGGCCCGGTCGACCGCCTCGATGGCCAGCTTGCCGGCGTGGGCGGGGGCGAACGCCTTCCAGCTGGAGATGGCCCCCTTGCGGGACTGGCGGGTGGCCGTGGTCACGTGCAGGGCCTGGTTGACCGCCTGGTGGGTGACCTCGACGGGCAGCCTCAGCAGGGCGCCGAGCCCGGCGGCGACACTGGGGCCGAGGTGGGCGACGTGGTCGATCTTGTGGGCGTGGAGGTCGATAGCTCCTGTCAGGGCGACCTGGACCTCGTAGGCGGTGACGATGCCCCGCAGCAGGTCGGCCCCGGAGCGGCGGCACTGCTGCGCTGTGGCGACCAGGGGCGGGATGTTGTCGCCGGGGTGGGCGAAGTCGGCGGCCAGGAAGGTGTCGTGGAAGTCGAGCTCGCGCACGGCCGTGCCGTTGGCCCAGGCGGCCCACTCGGCCGCCACCCGGGTGCCCGGGTCCAGGCCGAGCACGGTCGCCCCGCCCTCGCGGGGGTGGGCCAGGGCCTGGGCCCTGGCCGCGGCCGGCGGGTCGCGGTCGAGGGCGGCCACGGCCACGGCCACGTCGTCCAGCACCCGGTTGGCGGCCATCTCGGCCACCTCGGGCTCGACCGGGACCGGGTCGGCGGCCACCTCGGCCAGCCGCCAGGCCAGCTCCCGCTCGCGCGGGAACCGCTCGCCCGGACGCTGCACCCGTACCTCGTGGTCGCGCATTGGCTTACCGTACCCAGTCATGGAGCTCGCCGACCGCATGGCCCGACTCGGCACCGAGTCGGCGTTCGAGGTGCTGGCCAAGGCCCGGGCCCTGGAGGCCGCCGGGGTCGACGTGGTCCACCTGGAGATCGGCGAACCCGACGCCGCCACCCCGCACCACGTCGTCGCCGCCGCCCAGGACGCCCTGGACCGGGGCCTGACCCACTACGTGCCCGCCCCCGGGACCCTGGAGCTGCGCACGGCCGTGGCCGCGTTCCTGGAGCAGACCGGGCGGCTGCGGGTCGGCCCCGACCGGGTGGTGGTCACCCCCGGGGCCAAGCCGATCATGTTCTTCACCATCCTGGCCCTGTGCCAGGCCGGCGACGAGGTCCTCTACCCCGACCCGGGGTTCCCGATGTACTCCTCGATCGCCGCCTTCGCCGGCGCCCGTCCGGTCCCGGTGCCGTTGCGCGAGGCCAACCGGTTCCGCATGGACCCGGACGAGCTGGCCTCGCTGGTGACCGACCGGACCCGGCTGGTGATCCTCAACTCGCCCCACAACCCGTGCGGCAGCGGCCTCACCCAGGACGAGGTGGAGGCGATCGCCCGGGTGGCCATGGAGCGCGACCTGGTGGTGCTGAGCGACGAGGTGTACTGGGCCATCCGCTACGGCGGCGGCCACCCGAGCGTGCTCTCGCTCGACGGCATGGCCGAGCGGACGGTGCTGCTGGACGGCTGGTCCAAGACCTTCGCCATGACCGGCTGGCGGCTCGGCTTCGGGGTCCTGCCCGCGCCCCTGGTCGAGCCCGTGACCCGGCTGGTCGTCAACTCCGTGTCCTGCACGGCCGCCTTCAGCCAGCACGCGGCCATCGCCGCCCTGGAGGGCCCGTGGGCGCCGGTGGAGGCGATGGTGGCGTCGCTGCGCGAGCGCCGCGACCTGGTCGTGGCCGGCCTCAACGCCATCGACGGCATCGCCTGCCAGGAGCCGGCCGGGGCCTTCTACGCCTTCCCCCGGGTCGCCGACCTGGGCCTGCCCGCCGCCGAGCTGGCCGACCGGCTGCTGGCCGACGCCGGCGTGGCCCTCCTCCCGGGCACCGCCTTCGGCGCCCACGGCGAGGGCTACCTGCGCCTGTCGTACGCCACCGCGGCCGGGGAGCTGCGCCGCGGCCTCGACCGGATCGGGCGGGTCGCGGCCGGGCTCCGGGACGGCTGAGCGGCACCTCACCGGCCGGGCACGGCCACGGCGCCCCGCAGCAGCGGCCTGGCCGTGCGGTAGAGGGTGGCCCACTCGGCCCGCCAGCCGCCCTCGGAGCTGACGGCGGCGTCGACCTGGACGACCCCCGACGGGTTCCCGACCCGCACCGGGTCGCCGGCGGCGGGTCGGCC
>DASUPQ010000166.1 GCA_036280995.1 Actinomycetota bacterium
GGCCAGGCCGGCCTGGCGCCGGGTGCGCACGTCGGCCCGGGTCAGCTCGTCGTCGTCCAGGTAGATGCGGCCGGTGTCGGGCGTGGCCAGGCCGACCAGGGCCTCGACGAGCTCGGCCTGGCCGTTGCCCTCGACCCCGGCGAGCCCGTAGATCTCCGAGCGGCGCACGTCCAGGTCGAGCCCGGCCACCGCCTCCTTGCCCCCGACCGTCACCCTGAGGTCCTTGACCTGCAGCAGCGGCTCGCCGGGGATTGCCTTGCCCTCGACCCGGCGCAGCAGCACCGGGCGGCCGACCATCATCTCGGCCACCTGGTGGGAGTCGGTGTCGGCGGCCACCACGGTGTCGATCACCTTGCCGTCGCGGAGCACGGTGATCCGGTCGGCCACCTCGAGCACCTCGTCGAGGGAGTGGGCGATGAAGATGATCGTCTTGCCGTCGGCCTTGAGATCGCGCATGTGGGCGAACAGCTCCTCGACCTCCTGGGGGACGAGCACGGCCGTCGGCTCGTCCAGGATCAGGATGTCCGCGCCCCGGTAGAGGAGCTTGAGGATCTCGACCCGCTGCTGCTGGCCGACGCCGATGTCCTCGACCCGGGCGTGCGGGTCCAGCGGGGTGCCGAACCCGCGGGCCAGCTCCCCCACCCGCTGCTCGGCCGCGTCCCGGTCGATCCGGCCGCCGCCGCGGGTCGGCTCGGCCCCGAGCACGATGTTCTCGGCCACAGTGAAGTCGTCGACCAGCATGAAGTGCTGGTGGACCATGCCGATGCGCAGCTCGATGGCCCGCCGGGGCGAGTCGATCACCTGCGGCTCGCCCCGGACCAGGATCTCGCCCTCGTCGGGCTGCTCCATCCCGTAGAGCATCTTCATCAGGGTCGACTTGCCGGCGCCGTTCTCGCCGACCAGGGCGTGGATCTCGCCCTCGGTCACCTGCAGGTCGATCTGGTCGTTGGCGACCACCCCGGCGTAGCGGCGGGTGATGCCGCGGCACTCGATGGCCGGCGACCGGGGACGGGCCTCCTCGGGCCCGCCCTCGGTCGCCTCGGTCGCCTCGGTCGCCACGGCTAGGAGGCCGGCTTGTCCGGGACCTTGATCTCGCCGTCGGCGATCTTCTGCTTCAGGTCGTCAAGGGTGGTCGGGATGTCGCCCAGGAGCTCCTTGTTGTACTCGTTCTGGGCGTAGTCGATCCCGCCCTCCTTGAGCCCGAAGGTCTGGATGCCGCCGGCGACCGTGCCGCCGACGTAGGTGGCGATGGTCTGCTGGACGGCCTGGTCGACCCGCTTGAGCATGGAGGTGAGGATCCACTTCCGCTCGGCCTCGCTGGCCGTCAGGCTCTGGTCGGAGTCGACCCCGATGGCGTAGACCTGCTTGGACGCGGCGGCCGAGATGACCCCGGCCCCGGTGCCGCCGGAGGCGTGATAGATGACGTCGGCGCCGTCGCCGATCTGCTTCAGGGCCAGCTCCTTGCCCTTGGCCGGGTTGCGGAAGGCCTCGGGGGTGTTGCCGGCGTAGTCGACCAGGACCTCGATGTCCTTGCCCTCCTGGTCGGCGATGTACTTGACGCCCGCCTCGTAGCCGGCCTGGAACTTCTTGATGAGGTCGCCCTCAAGCCCGCCGACGAAGCCGACGGTGTTGGACTCGGTCTTGAGGGCGGCCGCGGCCCCGACCAGGAACGAGCCTTCCTCCTCCTTGAAGGCGATGCACAGCAGGTTCTTGCCCTGCTCCTCGCAGAGCGGATCGAAGCCGTCGATCACCGCGAAGGTGGTTTCGGGGGCCTCGGTGGCCGACTTGGCGATGTCCTCGGAGAACAGGAACCCGACCCCGAAGACCAGGCCGTAGCCCTCCTCGGCCAGGCTGTCGAGCAGCTCCTTGCGGTTGGAGCCGTCGGCGTTGGGCTCGATCTCCCTGACCTCGATCTTGTCCCCCTGCTCCTGCTTGGCCGCGTCGAGCCCGGCGCCGGCCGAGTCGTTGAAGGACTGGTCGCCGCGGCCGCCGATGTCGTAGACCAGGCCGACCTGCTTGGCCTCGGCGCCGCCGCCGGTGCCGGCGTCGCCGCCCTCGTCGTCGCCGCCGCCGCACGCGGCCACCATCAGGCCGAGCGCCACCAGCAGGGCGCCCACCCGCACACCCCGTACCCCACGCATGCACTGCTCCTCTCAGACTCCGGGCTCCCACCCTCGCCAGCGCCGCTGGCTGGCGGTATTTAACCATTACCTTGGCCTGGTGTCGGGGTCTCGTCGGGAGGCTGCGTAGAATCCGCGGCATGCGCCGCGTCCTGCTGGGCCTCCTCGTGCTCGTGCTCGCCTACTTCGCCGTGACCACCACGCTGGTCGCCCAGTGGATGGGCAAGGACGAGCGTCCCAAGGTCGACGCCATCGTGGTCCTGGGGGCGGCCCAGTACGACGGGCGGCCGTCGGCCATCTACGAGGCCCGCCTGGAGCACGCCGTCGAGCTGTGGCGGGACGGGGTGGCCCCGCTGCTGGTGTTCACCGGGGGCAAGGAGGAGGGCGACCGCTTCACCGAGGGCGGGTCGGGGGCCCGCTGGGCCATCCAGCGCGGCGTGCCCTCCCGAGCGGTGCTGACCGAGGAGCGCAGCCGCACCACCTACCAGAACCTGGCCGGGGCCGAGCAGGCCCTGGAGCGGCGCAACCCGGGCGCCGGCCGGCACCGCATCGTGGTCGTGTCCGACCCCTTCCACATGTTCCGGGCGGTCAAGCAGGCCGCCGACCTCGGCATGGACGCCTACCCGTCGCCCACCCGGACCAGCCCCCTGTCGGCCAGCCGGCTCAAGCTCACCGAGCTGGTGGTGCGCGAGGACCTGGCCATCGCCGGCTACCTGCTCTCGGGAGCCGGGAAGTAAGGAGGTTCCCGTGGCCCTGACCGTCGTCGACCACCCCCTGGCCGGGACGTTGCTGACCGCGCTGCGGGACGAGACGACCCCGCCGCCGCTGTTCCGGCTGCTGGCCAAGCGGCTGTCGCTGGTGCTGGCCGTGGAGGCGACCCGGGGGGTCCCCACGGCGGCCCGGACGGTGACCACCCCCCTGGCCGAGGCGGAGGGCACCGCCTTCGACGCCCACCTGGTGGCGGTGCCGATCCTCCGGGCCGGCCTGGGCATGCTGGAGGCCGTGACCGAGCTGTTCCCCGAGGTGCCGGTCGGCTACCTGGGCCTGGAGCGCGACCACGCCACCTTCCAGCCCTCCACCTACTACAGCAAGCTGCCCGAGATCGGGGGCGGCTACGTGCTGCTGCTCGACCCGATGCTGGCCACCGGCGGGTCGGCGGCGGCGGCCTGCGCCAGCCTGTTCGCGGCCGGGCCGGCCCGGGTCACCCTGCTGTCGGTGGTGGCCGCGCCCGAGGGCATCCGGCGGCTGGAGGCCGAGCACCCGGCCCTGGACGTGGTCACCGCCGCGGTCGACGAGCGCCTCAACGACCAGGCCTACATCGTGCCCGGGCTGGGCGACTTCGGGGACCGGCTGTTCGGGACCTGACCGAGGACGATTCAATGTCTCGAACCTGATGGACAAGATGAGGAGGGCACGTGGCTCGAGCGCAGCCAGCTCGCGCCGGCGAGGAGCTGCTGGCCCCGTTCCGGGTCCTGGCGGGCGGCGAGGACCTGGCCACGGCCGGCCCCGCCCTGCTGGAGCGCGCCTGCCAGGCCCTCGAGGCGGTCGAGGGCGTGCTCCTGCTGGACGACGGCGGCCTCGTCCCCGGGCCCTCCTGGGGCCGGCCGGGCGGGGACGGGCCGCTCGGGCGCCGGCCCGGCGACCAGGCGCTGGCCGCGGCCGCGGCCGGCTCCGGCCAGCCGGGACCGGCCGGGCCCGGGGCCGTCGAGGCCTGGTGCCCGATGGTGGTCGAGGGCCGGGCGGTGGGGGTGCTCGCCCTGCGCCGGCCCGCCGGGCGGCCCTTCGCCGGCGGCGACCTGGCCGCCGTGGAGCTGCTGGCCACCGGGGCCGCGCTGGCCGCCGACCGGCTGCGCTTCCTGCGGCTGTGGACGCGCAAGCTCGAGCAGGCCGACGCCGCCCACTCCCAGCTGCTGCGCTACGCCGACGACCTGCGGACCACCTTCTCGGCCGAGCGGCGGCGGGCCGAGGAGCTGGGCGAGGCCCTGGACGGGCTCGAGCTGGCCTACACGGCCACCGTGCGCGCCCTGGCCAGCGCCGTCGAGGCCAAGGACGCCTACACCGGCGGCCACCTCTCCCGGGTCACCCAGTACGGGGCCGAGGCCTGCCGGGCCCTCGGCGGCGACCTGGCCACGACCCCCGGCCTGGAGTACGCCTTCCTCCTCCACGACCTGGGCAAGATCGGCGTGCCTGATGCCGTCCTCAACAAGGCCGGGCCCCTGACCGACGAGGAGTGGGCCCTGATGCGCGAGCACCCGGCCATCGGCCTGCGCATCCTCGAGGGGGTGCCGCACATGGACGTGGTCCGGGCGGTCGTCTGCTCCCACCACGAGCGCTGGGACGGGGCCGGCTACCCGGAGGGCCGCAAGGGCGAGCAGATCCCCCTGGCCGCCCGGGTGTTCGCGGCCGTCGACGCCTTCGACGCCATCACCACCGACCGCCCCTACCGGGCCGCCGCCAGCCTCGACGAAGCCCTCCACCGGCTGCGCGAGGCCTCCGGCACCCAGTTCGCCCCCGACGCCGTCGACGCCATCCACCTGGTCGACCGGGGACGGCTGGCGGCGATCCAGGCCACCGCGAACCGCGGGCGCTAGGACATGGGGCGCCTGACGCGGCCGGTCCAGCGCCTCCAGGCAAGGTGGAGCAGACGTTGACCAACCTGGTTGGGAATGCGATCAAATACTCCCCCGGGGGGCGGCGAGGTCCTCGTCACCGTCGACCACGACGGCGAAACCGTGCAGGTGAGCGTTCGGGACCAGGGAATCGGGATGAGCCCACGCGACATGGGGCAGTTGTTC
>DASUPQ010000167.1 GCA_036280995.1 Actinomycetota bacterium
GCCGGCCGCCCGGCCTCGACGGTGCGGGGCTGGCTGCGGCGGTTCCAGGCGCATGCCGAGGCGATTCGGGTGGCCTTCGCCTGGGTGGAACACCGAGTGTCGCCTGCCAGCGTGAAGGGACCACCTGAGGCCGGTTTCTGCCACGGTCATGGGACCACCTCTGCCAGTTATGGGACCACCGGCGTGTCGTGACGCCGGGTGGTCGGGGCGCTTGTTCGATCTGCACGTTCTGTTGCCCAGACGTGGAGGTCCAGTGGCGTTCCGGGAGGTCGATGTGGTGGAGATCCGTGAGGTGCTACGAGGGTGGCTGGACGGGGGTGGGTTACGCACGATCGCCGAACGCGCCGGAGTGGACAGGAAGACGGCGCGTCGGTACGTCGAGGCGGCGCAGGCCGCCGGGCTGGTTCGGGATGCCGGCCAGGCGGCGTTGTGCGACGTGTTGATCGGCGCGGTGGTCGAGCGGGTACGGCCGGCCCGTCCGAACGGTCACGGCGCGGCCTGGGAGGCGTTGGCGGCGCGCCGGGCCGACGTCGCCGGGTGGGTCAAGGACGGCAAGACGCTGGTGAAGATCGAGGAGCTGCTTGCCCGGTCGGGCACGGTGGTGCCGTACCGCACGTTGCACCGGTTCGCGGTCGCGGAGTGCGGGTTCCGGGTGCGTGGCACGACGGTCCGGGTCGCGGACGGGGACCCGGGGGTCGAGTGTCAGATCGACTTCGCCCAGATGGGGTTCATCACCGACGCGGAGACCGGCCGGCGGCGGAAGGTGCATGCGCTGATCCTGACGGCGGTCTATTCGCGGCACATGTACGTCCATCTGTCGTACGGGCAGACGCTGGCCGATGTGATCGCCGGCTGCGAGGCCGCCTGGCTCCACTTCGGTGGCGTGTTCAAGGTTCTCGTGCCCGACAACCTGAAGCCGGTGGTGATCGACGCAGACCCGGTGAACCCGCGGTTGTCGGTCGGTTGGCTAGACTACTCCCAACACGCGGGTTTCGTCACCGACCCGGCGAGAGTCCGCCGGCCACAGGATAAACCACGAGTGGAACGGGCTGTGCAGTATGTCCGGTCGAACTTCTTCGACGGCGAGGACTTCCCCAGTCTGGACGCGGCGCAGCAGGCCGCCCGGCGTTGGTGCACCGAGAAGGCCGGGATGCGGATCCACGGCACGACCGCGGCCCGCCCGTTGGAGGTGTTCGACGAGCTCGAGGCGCCGCTGCTGCTGCCGGTCCCACCGGTCTACGACGTGCCGCTGTTCCGGTCGGTCAAGGTGCACCGGGACCACCACTGTGAGATCGGGAAAGCGCTCTACAGTTTGCCTTCCGCCTACATCGGCGTTCAACTGGACGCCCGCGCGGACTCGGCGCTGGTCAAGCTGTACCACCGCGGCCAACTGATCAAGACCCACCCCCGGCAGCGGCCCGGCGGCCGGCACACCGACCCGGCGGACCTACCCACCGAACGCACCGGGTACGCCATGCGCGACCTGGAACGGTTGCAGCGCACCGCCGACAAGCACGGCCGGCACATCGGCATCTACGTGTTCCGGCTGCTGGACGACAAGCTGCCCTGGACCCGGATGCGTGCGGTCTACCGGCTGCTGGCGCTGGTCCGCCGCTACGACGCCGCGACGGTGGACGCGGCCTGCCGCACCGCCCTGGAGTTGGACGTCGTGTCCGTCACCAAGATCGCCGCGATGCTCGCCAAGGCCCTCGAAACGGCCGCTCCGGACCTGCCGGCGGCCGCCGGACACCCGGCCGGCCGGTTCGCCCGCGACCCGTCCGAGTTCACCCCGGCCGGCCGCCGCCGGCTGCACCTCGTCCCCGACCCCACCACCGCGGAGCCCACCGAATGACCACCACCCACACCACCACCATCAACCCTGCCGGGGCCTCGTCGGCCGGTGGACCGGTCGACCCGATCGGCACGGACCTGCTCACGCTGCTGCGCACCCTGAAGCTGTCCGGGATGAAAGACACCCTCCCGGAACGGCTCTCGCTGGCCAAGAGCCGGCAGCTCAGTCATCACCAGTTCCTGGAACAGCTGCTCGCCGACGAGGTGTCCCGCCGCGACGCCCGGTCCGCCGCCGCCCGGGCCGCCCGCGCCGGGCTGCTGCCGCTGATGCGGCTGGAGACCTGGACCGAACCGGAGAACCTGATCTACGACCGGCAACTGCTGTCGGACCTGACCACCCTGCGGTTCGTCGAGGCCGGGCACAACCTGCTGGTCCTGGGAGCCGTCGGGGTGGGCAAGAGCCATCTGGCCACCGCGCTGGGGCACATCGCGGTCCGTCGGCGGCTGACCGTGCAGATGATCCGGGCGGAGAAGCTGTTCACCCGGCTGCGCGGCGCCCGGCTGGACCAGACCCTGGAGGCCGAGTTCCGCCGACTGACTCGCCTGGACCTGCTGATCATCGACGATTTCGCGCTCAAGGCGCTCGACGCGACCACCACCGTCGACTTCTACGAACTCTGCGTGGAACGGCACGCCAGGGCCGTCGCAACGGTGGTGACGAGCAATCGTGACCCGGGCGAGTGGCTGTCCATGACATCGGACCAACTTCTGGCCCAATCGGCTGTCGACAGGCTGACCGGGCACGCGCACACCCTGATCCTGGAAGGACCGTCCTACCGGCAACGCCACAACCCGGTGGGCGGCCACCGGTCGGCGAGTGGTGACCGGCCATGAACGATCCCGAAACCCGGCCCAGCACCGTCGAACTCGCCGAATCTGCGGCCGAGGCCGTCCGCGCTCTGAACCACCGCACCCGCAGCCCCGACGCCTTCACCGGGCCGACGCAGCTCTACCGGCTCGTCGCCGAACTCGTCCTGCTCGTCGACGGTCTGCCGCAACTGCTGAACCAGCTCGGCCGCTGGCTCCACGCCGAACACGACGCCGATCGCGTCCGGTCCGACAACCACGCCGATCCCGGCCCGACCGTCTGGCAAGCAACCGCCCAGATGACCGACGCCGGCGACGCCGCGCACGACCTGGCCCACGCGCTGGCCCGCGCACAACAGTGTCTGGCTCACCTCGGTGCCACCCGACCCGACCGCACCATCAACCACCCCAGCCAACCAGCGACCGCAACCAGGACGTCGATATCCGAGCGCCGCCGACCACCCGTGCGTCCTCCCGCTCGAACCACGCAACTCTAAACCGACACGGGCGGCCACCTCCCGGACCGGCGAGGCCCAACCGACCGCGGCCGGCAACTTGACCCGCCGGCCGATCTCACGGCATGCTCAACCCGCCCCAGGTGGTCCCATGCTCGTGGCAAGACGGTGGTCCCTTCACGGTGGCAAGTGACACCGAGCCGCCGGCGGCTGCGATCTGGACCGGTTGACGCCGACCGGCGGGGTGGTCGGGGATGCGGTCGCGCAGATCGGCGCGGCGG
>DASUPQ010000168.1 GCA_036280995.1 Actinomycetota bacterium
CGCACCGTGCTCTGGGACCTGGCCGGGGAGCCGCTGGAGGCGCCGGTCCTGGTCGACCTGGAGGCCCTGGCCGCCGAGGCGGCCGGCGGCGCGCTCAACGCCGCCCTCTGCGAGCTGCTCGAGCCCGACGAGGTGGCGGCGATCGGCCGCCGGGCCCGGGGGCTGGTCCGGGCCGGCCGGCTGCCCGCCCCCCGCGGCGACCGCGCCTACCCATGGCCGCTGGTCTGACCACCGGTCTGAGAAAATTCTTATGATGGTGCACCAGCACCGAGAGTACGATTCGGCCACAAATGGCTTGCCGGTCTTGCGTATCTCTGCTTACCCCCGACGAGGCCGACAGGTGGGAGGTGCGCCCAACGTAGGGTTCCGTGCCGATCGTCAGGGTTCCGGGCCGCGGTGGGCGGACGGGCCAGCTCCGAACAGGAGGTTCGAACAAAGTGCATCGTTTGCGTACGGTCAGGCTGGCGGCGCTGCTCGTCGGTCTCGCGATGGTCGCCGCGGCCTGCGGCGGCGGTGGCGACGAGGGTGGGGAGGCCGGCGGCGGCACCGCCCAGATCCAGCCCGGCGGCACCCTGAACTACGCCGCCGACCAGGAGCCCACCGGGTTCAACAACAACACCTCCAAGGACAACGGCACCTCGGTGGCGAACGTCATCAGGAACGTCTTCCCGGTGGCGTTCAACCTGACCCCGGACTTCAAGGTCGAGATGAACACGGACCTGCTGGAGTCGGCCGAGCAGACCAGCGAGGACCCGCAGACGGTCGTGTACAAGATCAAGCCGAACGCGACCTGGTCGGACGACACCCCGATCAGCGCCGACGACTTCGTCTACCTGTGGGAGAACCTCAACGGCACCAAGAAGGACAACGACGTCTCCGGCACCACCGGCTACGACCAGATCGAGAGTGTCGAGGGCTCCGACAACGGCAAGACCGTGACGGTCGTCTTCAAGACCCCCTTCCGTGACTGGAAGTCGCTGTTCGCCTCGGGCAACTTCATCCTCCCGGCCCACTTCATGGAGAAGCAGCCGGGTGGCTGGAACACCGGCCTGGACAAGAACCCCGAGACCTTCCCCTCGGGTGGCTGGTTCAAGATCGACAACTGGACCCAGGGCCAGAGCCTGACCCTGACCCGCAACGACAAGTACTTCGGGAAGAAGGCCAACCTCGACTCGGTGGTGTTCCGCTTCCTGCCCGAGTCGACCACCCAGCCGGCGGCGCTGCAGAACAACGAGGTCGACCTGATCTACCCGCAGCCCCAGCTCGACCAGGTGCAGCAGGTCAAGGCCCTGCCCGACGTGACCAGCCAGATCAACTTCGGGCCGACCTTCGAGCACTTCGACTTCAACTTCAAGAACAAGCACCTGGGCGACCTCAAGGTGCGCCAGGCGATCGCCAAGGGCATCAACATCGAGGAGCTGGTCAACCGCACGGTCAAGCAGTTCAGCGACCAGGCCGCGCCGCTGGGCAACCGCATCTTCATGAAGACCCAGCCAGACCAGTACCAGGACCACTTCGCCGAGTACGGCAAGGGCGACGTGGCCGCGGCGACGGCGCTGCTCGAGGAGGCCGGCTACGCCAAGGGCGGCGACGGCATCTACGCCAAGGGTGGCGACAAGCTGAGCCTGCGGATCTCCACCACGGCCGGCAACCAGCTCCGCGAGACCCAGGAGGAGCTGTTCCAGGCCCAGATGAAGGAGATCGGGGTCGACATCAAGATCGCCAACGCCGACTCGACCAAGTTCTTCGGCGAGTGGCTCCCGAACGGCAACTTCGACATCGCCAACTTCGCCTGGGTGGGCAGCCCGTTCTCGATCTCGGGCAGCCAGGCCACCTACATCAGCGGCAGCGGCAGCAACTACGGCGCCTACTCCAGCGAGAAGGTCGACAGCCTGTTCAAGGAGGCCATGGGCGAGTTCGACGACGCCAGGGCGACCGAGCTGGGCAACCAGATCGACCAGCAGATCACGGCCGACATGGCCACGATCCCGCTCTACCAGAAGCCGACCTTCATCGCCTGGCGGAACACCTTCGCCAACATCGCCGACAACAGCACCCAGGACG
>DASUPQ010000169.1 GCA_036280995.1 Actinomycetota bacterium
GTCGTACGACCCGATGCTCGGAAAGGTGATCGTGTCCGGCCCCACCCGTGAGGCCGCCCGCCGCGCGCTGGTCACCGCGCTCGACGACACCGCGATCCTCGGGCTGACCACCAACCTCGGGTTCCTGCGCGCGCTCGCGGCCTCGGACGCGTTCCGTGACTGCGAGATCGACACCGCCTGGCTGGACAGCCACCCAGATGCGATCCGGCCGCAGGGCGCGGAGACGGCCGCGGTGCTCGCGGCGTGGGCGCTCGCCCGGGCCAGCGACGACGACCCGGTCCACCCGTTCGGCACCGGCGACGGCTGGCGGATGGCCGGACCGGCGGCGCCCACCTCCGTGGAGCTGGTCGTCGACGGCGAGGCCACCCTGTTCCAGGTCGACCCCGCCGGGCTGGTGGTCGCCGCCGACCGCACCTGGCGGGTGCACCCGATCGCCTCCGACGAGGGGATGCTCCGCCTGGAGATCGACGACCTCGTGCACGAGGGCGCCATCCGGATCACGCCGCACCGGGTCGCGGTCGCGCACATCGGCAACACCTTCCGCTTCGAGCGGCCGGACGCGTTCGGCCCCGGAGGCGCCGGCGCCGGATCCGACGGCACCGTGCAAGCACCGATGCCCGGCACGGTCCTGAACGTCTCGGCGACGGTCGGCGACCCGGTCGAGCAGGGGCAGGTGCTCGGCGTGCTGGAGGCGATGAAGATGGAGCTGGCGCTGAAGGCGCCGATCGCCGGGACCGTGACCGAGGTGGCCGCGGCCGTGGGCGACCAGGTGGCGCTGGGGGCGACCCTGTTCGTGGTGGAGGGAGAGGCGTGATGCGTCAGCCGCAGCCGGTGCGCGACGAGAGCCTGCCGTCGCAGGTGACGATCTACGAGGTCGGCCCCCGCGACGGGCTGCAGAACGAGCAGGCCGTCGTACCCCTGGACACCAAGGCCGAGTTCATCCGCCGGCTCGTGGCCGCCGGGCTGCCGATCGTGGAGGCGACCAGCTTCGTGCACCCCAAGTGGGTGCCGCAGCTCGCCGACGCGGCCGACCTGCTCGACCTGCTGGTGGCCGACCTCGGCGACGCCGCCCGGGAGCTGCCGGTGCTGGTGCCCAACGAGCGCGGCCTGGACCGGGCGCTGGAGAAGGGCGTCAAGCACATCGCGATCTTCGGCAGCGCCACCGAGACCTTCGCCCGCCGCAACCTGAACCGTTCCCTCGACGAGCAGTTCGCGATGTTCGAGCCCACCGTCGCGCGGGCCCGCGAGGCCGGCCTGGACGTGCGTGCCTACGTGTCGATGTGCTTCGGTGACCCGTGGGAGGGCGAGGTCCCCGTCGACCAGGTGGTCACCGTCGGCAAGCGGCTGTTCGACCTCGGCGCCTCGCAGCTCTCCCTCGGCGACACGATCGGGGTCGGTACGGCGCACCAGGTGACTGCCCTGCTCCACGCGTTCGACGCGGCCGGCCTGGCCAAGGACAGCCTGGCGGTGCACTTCCACGACACCTACGGCCAGGCTCTGTCCAACGCCTACGCCGCGCTGCAGGCCGGGATCACCACCTTCGACGCGTCCGCCGGCGGGCTGGGCGGCTGCCCGTACGCGGAGAGCGCCACCGGCAACCTGGCCACCGAGGACCTGGTCTGGCTGCTGCACGGGCTGGGTGTGCAGACCGGTGTGGACCTGACGGCGCTGGTCGAGACCAGCGCCTGGATGGCCGGGCAGCTGGGCCGGCCGAGCCCCTCCCGGGTGGTTGCCGCGCTCGCCGGCGCCTGAGGCACAATTCCCCGCATGAGTCGTGTCGTCTACATCCATGTCGGTGCACCGAAGACGGGGACGACCTATCTGCAGGACCGGCTGGCGCTGAACCGTTCCGCCCTTGCCGAGCACGGCGTCCACTACCCGGCGCTCTCGGCCCGCGACGTCGACCACTTCCGCCCGGCACTGGATCTGATGGGGGCCGACTGGGGTGGTCCGTCCGGGCACGCCGAGGGGCAGTGGGACGCGCTGGTCAAGAAGGTGCGCCGGCTCGACGGCACGGTGATCATCAGCCACGAGATCCTCTCCGCCGCGCCGGCGGACAAGATCGCGCGGGCGATGGGTGACCTCGAGGACAGCGAGGTGCACGTCGTCTACTCCTCGCGCGACCTCGCCCGGCAGATCCCGGCGACCTGGCAGGAGAGCATCAAGCAGCGACGGCGGTGGAGCTACTCGCGCTACCTGAAGAAGCTGCAGGCGCAGCCGGACGCGTTCTTCTGGCGCTCCCAGGGGCTGCCCGGCGTGCTCGGCAGGTGGAGCGCCGGCCTGCCGCCGGAGCAGGTGCACGTGGTGACCGTGCCGCCGGCGGGCGCCTCGCAGG
Organism: Actinomycetota bacterium; assembly: GCA_036280995.1. Classification (NCBI taxonomy): domain Bacteria; kingdom Bacillati; phylum Actinomycetota; species Actinomycetota bacterium. The sequence continues at coordinate 2,336 of DASUPQ010000169.1, forward strand.
ACCTGCTGTTCCACCGACTGTGCAAGGTCTTCGGCATCGACCCGGAGTGGGCCCCGGCGGCCAGTGAGCGCGACAACCCGTCGATGGGCGTCGCGGAGACGGCGGTCGTGCGGCAGCTGAACCGTCGCCTGCACCGCTCCGAGCTGACCTCCGACGAGCACGCGGCGCTGGTGAAGAACCTGCTCGTCCACGACACGCTGGCCCGGCGTCCGGACCGGAACCGGGCCACGCTGCCGCCGCGGCTGTACCCGTGGGCGAACCAGATCGCCGAGGAGTGGGTGGAGTGGATCGAGGGATCCGGCATCGACGTGGTCGGTGACGTCGAGGAGCTCCGGCCGGTGCCTCCGCCGGAGGATCAGGAGTGGCTGAACCCGGACCGGCCCGGCCGCAAGCAGACCCTGGACGCCGCCCTGGAGGCGCTTGCGGTGATGACCCAGGAGGCGGCCCGGCGGCCCGACCCGGAGCAGCAGCTCACCGGCAAGGTCAGCAAGGCGATGAAGTCCATCCGGGGACAGTGATCCGATGAGGCGCCGCGTGTACCTCCACATCGGGGCTCCGAAGACCGGTACCAGCTACCTCCAGGACCGGCTCCGGCTCAACCGTGGCGAGCTCGCCGCCCACCACGTGCACTACCCGCTCGGGCCGCTCGGGCTGCCGTCGTCGCACTTCAAGCCCGCGCTGGACCTGATCGACCGGGACTGGGGCGGTGCCCGCGCCGATGCCGAGGGTGCCTGGCCCGCGCTGGTGCGCCGGGTCCGCAGGCTGGAGGGAACGGCGGTGGTCAGCCACGAGATCCTGGCGACGGCGACACCCGAGCAGGTGGCGCGGGCGATGCATGACCTTCGCGGCCGCGAGGTGCACGTCGTCTACTCCGCCCGCGACCTGGCCCGTCAGGTGCCCGCGGCCTGGCAGGAGTCGGTGAAGCAGTACCAGACCCTGTCCTACAAGCGGTTCCTGGACCGGGTGCAGACCCGGTCGCCCGACCTGTGGTTCTGGCAGGCGCAGGGACTGCCGGGCGTGCTGACCCGCTGGGGTGCCGACCTCCCGCCCGAGCGGATCCACCTGGTCACCGTGCCGCAGTCCGGCGCACCCGCCGACCTCCTGTGGCACCGGTTCTGTGAGGTGTTCGGGATCGACCCGGCGTGGGCACCCAAGGACAGCCCGCGCGGCAACACCTCGATGGGCGGCGCGGAGACCACGCTGGTGCGCCGTCTCAACAAGATGCTCCACCGGCGCGGCGTGTCCAGCACCGACCACCACGCGCTGGTCACCGAGCTGCTGGTGCACCAGCACCTGGCCCGGCGCACGAGGTCCGACCGCACCACGCTGCCGCCGCGGATGTTCGGCTGGGCCGAGGCAATCACCGGGCAGTGGATCGACTGGGTGCGCGGGTCGGGCATCGACGTGGTCGGCGACCTGGAGGAGCTGCGTCCGGTCCGGCCGGCGGAGGAGCTGGAGTGGCACAGCCCGGACCGGCCCGGCCGAGCACCGCTGCTCGACGCGGCGGTCGACGC
>DASUPQ010000170.1 GCA_036280995.1 Actinomycetota bacterium
CTGCCGGCTGGGCCGGGAGGTCGGGACCGCCGCCTACCGTGATCCCAAGCGGCGGCCCAAGACCGTCCGCTACTGGGAGATGACCCCGGCCGCGGGCACGCTGGGAGCGGCCAACGAGGTCGACGACGCCCGCTGGGTGCCCCTCGGGGAGGCACCCATGCTGCTCAGCTACGAGCATGACCGGCGCCTCCTCGACGGCTGGCATCCGGCCGTGGGGGAGGTGTCGTCCCGCTGATGGCTGGCGATGCGCCGACAGCTTCGGCGGGGAACCGATGGCGTCTGTTGCCGATGCTCGGGTGGATCCGCTCCTATGACCGTGGTTGGCTCAGAGGTGATCTCATCGCCGGGGTCGCGGTCGCTGCCCTCATCGTCCCCAAGAACCTCGGCTATGCCGGGATCGCGGGGATCCCGCTGCAGAACGGTCTCTATGCGGCAGCCGCCGGCGCGATCCTCTACGCGATCTTCGGGACCAGCCGGCAGATCTCGACTGGGCCGAGCTCAGGGTTGGCGGCCGTGGCCGCGAGTGCCGTCGTGGTCGCCGGGATCACGGGGATCCAGGATGTGGCCTCCTTCGTCGCGCTGATCACTGTCGTCTCGGGCGCGCTGTACCTGTTCCTTGCCGTCCTCAAGATGGGATGGATCGCCCAGTTCCTCTCCCGGGCGGTCGTCACCGGCTTCCTCTTCGGCGCCGCGATCGACGTCGTGATCGGCGAGCTGCCCAAGCTCACGGGGACCGAGGTGACCGGCTCGAACCCGCTGCAGGAGCTATGGTCCTGGCTCGGGACGCTGGGCGACGCCCAGCTCGCGACCGTGCTCGTCGGCGGAGCCGCGCTGGCGGTCGTGTTTGGCTTGCGGGTGGTCGAGCCACGGGTTCCCGGTGCCCTTGTCCTGGTCGTGGGGGGTCTGGTGGCATCGTGGCTCCTCGATCTCGATGCCCATGGTGTCGCCCTCGTCGGCGAGGTGCCCCGGGGGCTCCCGACGCTCCGGCTGCCTGACGGTCAGCTGCTGGCGGATCATCCCAGCACGGTCGCGATCGCGGCGGTGGCGCTCGTGCTCATCGGGTTCTCGCAGACCGCTGGTGACGCGAGGGCGTTCGCGGCCAGGCACCGCTATCGCATCGACATCAACCAGGAGTCGGTCGCCCAGGGGATGGCCAACGTCGGTGCCGGGCTGTTCCAGGGAATGCCGGTCTCGACCAGTCTGTCGGCGAGCTCGCTGAACGATCACTCGGGTGCGCGTACCGGTCTGGCCTCGCTCACATCTGGTGTGCTCGTCCTCCTCACCCTGTTGGTGTTGGCGCCGCTATTCTCAGATCTGCCCAAGGCGGTGCTCGGGGCCCTGATCATCGAGGCGGTGGTCCTGGGGATGATGGACGTGCCAGAGATGCGCCGCCTCGCCAGGGTCCAGCGCTTCGACTTCTGGGTCGCGGTCGCGGCAATCGCCGCGACGCTGCTTGTCGGCGTGCTCGCCGGCGTGATGGTCGGGGTCGGCCTGTCGCTGCTCTGGCTCATCTCGGTGGCGACGCGTCCTCCGATGCCCCTGCTGGGTCGGGAGCCGGGCACGCAGGTCTTCAGGGAGCTGGATGAGCACCCTGGGGACGAGAGGTTCCCGGGTGTGGTGGTCCTCCGGCTGGACGGGGGCCTCTTCTTCGCCACCTCCGACGCCCTGGAGGACCGGATCCGGGAGGTGGCGCTGTCGGCGCCGGACGTCACCGGGATCGTGCTCGACTGCGAGGGCGTGGACTTCATCGACTCCCAGGGGTCGGCGAAGCTGCGCGAGATCCTCGAGCTCACCGGGCGGGCCGGTGTGACCCTGCGGCTTGCCAGGGTCAAGCCGGCGGTTCGCGAGCTGCTGAGGCGCGACGATGTCCTCGATCGCATCGGCGGGGAGAGGATCCACGGGGACGTTGATCAAGCCGTGGAGGCGCAGATGATCGCCGCCGACACACCCGCACCCGAACTTGGCAAGAAACTCGACCCTCCCTGACCGGATAGCTTGGTGACTGGAACCTGATCTGGCTTGCCGGGCATCAGCCCCAGCGCTGCAACATAGAACGACAGCTCAGCCTCAAGCACCCGCCGAGCCGGCAATCCCAACGCTGCCGGGGCCAGCCCAGGCGCTCGGGCCGCCACCCAAACCGAGTCAACCGACCGACACCCCCTGCGAGGAGCTGACCGGCGCCTGGTGGACGTCGCGCACCCCGCACGTCCGGACCAGCCTCTGGCCCGCCGCAGGGCAACGCCCATCTCTCTGCAACGATCACGGTGACTGCAGGAGCCGGTAGCAGGTCCGGTCACTGCGTCGAGGGAAGGACATCGCTGCCAGGTCAGTCGGCCTCTACTACATGGGAGCTTCCGACGGAATGGCCGCCCTACTCCACCGACTACCGCACTTGGAGACGGTGTTTCCTTGGCATGGAACCGCTCATCATTGGTTCCCGACTAGGCTCCAAGACCAGGAGGCGCTGCCATGGCTGTCCCACTGTCCCTCGGCCCGATCCACCATCTGCGGCTCACCGTCACCGACGTCCAGCGGTCCCGGGCGTTCTACACCGAGCTGCTCGGCTTCCAGATCGCCATGGACACGCCGCCGCCGGCCGACGACCCCCACCACGACCTGGCCACCGACCTGCTGCAGGACGGCATCGTCATGATCAACGGCGACCTGCTGCTCGGGCTGCGCCCGGTGGAC
>DASUPQ010000171.1 GCA_036280995.1 Actinomycetota bacterium
GGCCTTCCTGGCCCCCCTGCAGGCCGCCGGGTTCGGCGACCGCCAGGCCGGGCTGGCCTTTTTCCTGCTCGTCGACTACACCATCGGCTTTGCCGTCAGCAGCCCGGTGACCTCGGTCAACGAACACCGCGTCCGCGACCCGGCGACCAGGGCCCAGCTGCACCAGTTCTTCCGCTCCCTGCCTCCTGACCGCTTCCCGGCCCTGGTCGCCCTGGGCGAACACATCTGGGTCGACAACCGCGACGAGCGGTTCCGCGCCGGCCTCCAGGTCCTGGTCCAAGGGCTGGCCCACGCCCAACTGACCCAGCGACCAGCACCCCAGGGCCGACCAACGACCACCACCCCAGCACCCGACCACACCCAACCAGGCCATGACTAAGCCACACCCAAGGCGATAACGTCGATGTTCGACCACCTGGGCACCGGGTCGATCGACCTGGGGCGCACGAGGGTGATCGATAACAGGGCGCCGCCTGCGCTCACGCCAGCTTGCACGCGAGCGGAATTCACGCGCGGGATTCGAACAGGCAACTCATATTGAGCCGTCGTTGACATTGTGGCGTGGCGGACAAGAGGCTAGGTCGTGTGTGACATCAGCGGCGCGCACAACCAAAGCAGGTGAGGCATCCCGTGGCAGACAACTCGGCCACCGCCAGCCAGGTACCGCCCGAGATCAACACCAACGTGCCGCAGACGGCCCGGATCTGGAACTACTGGCTGGGCGGCAAGGACAACTTCCCCGTCGACCGCCAGGTCGGCGACCAGATTCTCGAGGCCTTCCCGGCCATCGTCGAGAACGCCCGCGCCTCCCGGGCCTTCCTGGTCCGCGCGGTCGAGTACCTGGCCGGTGAGGCGGGGATCCGCCAGTTCCTCGACATCGGCACCGGCCTGCCCACCGCCAACAACACCCACCAGGTCGCCCAGGCGGTGGCGCCGGAGTGCCGCATCGTCTATGTCGACAACGACCCCATCGTGCTGGTGCACGCCCGTGCCTTGCTGACCAGCAGCCCCGAGGGCGCCACCGCCTACATCGACGCCGACCTGCGCGACCCCGACAAGATCCTGCAGGAAGCGGCCCGGACGCTGGACCTGACTCAGCCGATCGCGATCATGCTGATGGGGATCCTGGGCCACATCGCCGAGGATGAGCAGGCGCAGTCGATCGTCAAACGGCTCCTGGGCGGCGTGCCCGCCGGGAGCTACTTGACGATGAATGACGGCACCGACACCAGCGAGGAGGTGGTGGAGGCCGCGCGCATCTGGAACCAGTCCGCCAACCCGACCTACCACCTGCGCAGCCCCGATCGGATCGCTCGCTTCTTCGACGGCCTTGAGCTGGTGGAACCCGGCGTTGTCTCCCCCCCACGATGGCATCCCGAGCCCAGCGCGTCCGGTCTCCCCGCCGAGATCGATTCGGCATGTGGCGTCGCGCGCAAGCCGTAGCGCCTGCGAAGAGAGTCTCCTGGTGGGCCTCGGCGACGACCGCCGTCGGTACGCCCGCCCGCCCCTGGCTCGACGACCGCCTCTCGTCAAGGTGGGCGGCGAGAACGTCCAGGACCTGCCGGACGTTCGGCACCGTCACGTCCTCGGCCGCATCCCCCAGCGTCCCCGGCTGACCACTGGGGCACGCCTCGGCCGCGCCGGGAGTCGGGCGGGCGCCAGTGCCGCCGGCGGCCGACCGGGGCGCGGCCGTTGTCCACCCCCGGCGCTAGGGTGGTTGCCGATCCATGGGGGTGCTGGACGGCTGCCCGGAGCCAGCGAAGGAGGTTGCCCGTGCCCACACCGGCCGAGGGGGGGAACCCGGCGGCGCCGGCGCGGAGGATGGTCCCGCTCTATCGGGGGGCCACGACCACCACCACGCGGCCGCCGCTGCCCGTCGACAGCCGCGAGCAGCTCGTCTACCTGCTCACCCAGGCCTCCGAGCTGGAACAGGGGATTCTCTGCGAGTACCTGTTCGCGCTGTACTCCCTCAAGCGCGATCCCGGCGACGGGCTCGACCCCGAGCAGCTCGCCCTGGTCACCCGCTGGGGCGACACCCTGGCCGAGATCGCGGTCCAGGAGATGCTGCACCTGACCCTGGCGACCAACCTGCTGACCGCGGTCGGCGCCACCCCGCACTTCCACCGGCCCAACTTCCCGATCCGCTGCCAGTGGTACCCGCCTGAGGTGCAGGTGGCGCTGGTGCCGTTCGGCGAGGAGGCGCTGCGCCACTTCCTGTTCCTGGAGCGCCCCGACCACGTCGACGTGGCCGACGCCGAGCTGTTCTCGAGGGTGTGCGAGTGCCGGCCCCTGACCGCGACCCCGGCCACCCTGATGGCCGAACCGCAGGACTACACGACCGTCGGGCACCTGTACCGCAGCATCGGCCACGGCTTCGCCCGCCTGGTCGATCGCTACGGCGAGGCCGAGGTGTTCATCGGCCCGCCCGAGGCCCAGGCCACGCGCGAGCTGCTCGGCTGGTCGGAGCTGGTCGCGGTCAACGACCTGGCCTCGGCCGAGGCCGCCATCGCGACCATCGTCGAGCAGGGCGAGGGCGCCGACGGCGACTGGCGCGAGGCCCACTTCGGCCGCCTCTCCACCATCCTGGAGGAGTACCTGGCCGCGACCGAGGCGGACCCGAGCTTCGAGCCGGCGCGGCCGGCCCAGCCCGCCTACGTGCGCCGCCCGCCCGACCAGCCGCTGGCCGTGGTCATCAGCGACCCGCTGACCGCGCAGGTGGCCGACGTGTTCGACGCCGCCCACCAGACGCTGTTCCAGCTGCTGGGCCGGCTGTTCGTCCACGAGGGCGAGACCGACCGGGAGGTGGACACCCTGGCCGGCGCCGCCATCGGGCTGATGGCGGCGGTGCTGCGGCCGCTGGGGTCGGTGCTGACCACACTGCCGCTGGGTCCCGACCACCCGGGGGAGCTGGCCGGCCCGGCCTTCTTCATGGTCCACCCGTCCCAGTTCCTGCTGCCCTGGCGGGAGGCCGCCTGGAAGGTGATGATCCAGCGCCTGGGCGTGATGGCCGACGCCTGCGTGCGGCTCGGCTGCGAGCCCGGCCTGGAGCGGCTGGCCGAGCTCGAGGAGCCGGTCCGCGGCCTGGCCGCCCGGCTGCAGGGCCACCTGGACGAACGGGCCGCCGCCGGATAGGCAGCGGATCGAACGTCCACTCCACTCGGGTCAGGGTCCGCAGCTATGCTGGCGGAGGCGTGA
>DASUPQ010000172.1 GCA_036280995.1 Actinomycetota bacterium
GGTACACGGGCTTGGACACTTGTGGCCGCTTCGTTTGATGTATCTGAGAACTCGGCCGTGCGATCGGGTCCGGCGATCACATACGCCAGTGTCGCCGGCAGCCCGAGCCCCAACAGGCCCGCGATGAGCAACGCCACGAACCAGGCTGTGGCGGGCAGATCCGCGGTGCGCAGAACGGCGCCGAGCCAGGCGACGAACTGTGCGACCGCTGCGCCAAGCATGATCACCACGGCCACGACGACCAGCGTGAGCGACGCCCACGTCGCGGCGCCGGTCCGGACACCAACCACGTCAGCCCCGTCCAGCACGAACACGTTGCTACCCACGGCCACCGCCGCGGCGATCAGCAGCAGCACCGTCCCGACCGCGAAGCCCACGAGGCCACCCCAGAAGGCCTTCACGACTACTGACCTACGCATCTCTTTCTCCTCACTTCGCAGTTGACCCGCAGGCTCAGCGGCGCGCAAGCAGGTCGCTGGCTTCGACGATGGCCACCAGGTGACGTCCCCAGGCGGCGGCGCGGTCAGGTTCACTGTCCAGCAGCGGCCCGTCGACGTCGTGAACGTAGAAGCTCTCGGGTGCGGCAGCGGTGCTGTAACCGTGGCGGCGGGCTTCCTTGGCGGCCGACTTCGCCGCCGACCCTGGCAGGTGCCGCATGCTGGCCACGCGGGTGTCGAAGGTTACCAGCGGCGGGCCGCCGCGGCCGGACGGAAGCAGGCCGATCCACTCTCGTAGCCCGAAGTGCCGCTCCCCATGCTCAGCGCCCCGATCGATGGCGTCGGCGCGGGTGTGCGTGCGCGTCAACGAGAAGACATGGGTCGGGCCACCGGCCACGACCAGGTCCACGCTCGGGGCTAGCTCGACGGGCGCCTTGCTCACTTCCACGATCTTGACCTGCAGCGACTCGCCGAGACCCTTGGCGATGGCATGGGCCACTAGCCTCCGTCTTTCAATAGGCCGGAAATGATCATGGTTTGGTGCCGGTCTGGCCCGGGGGTTGATCTTGAGGTGGGAGGGCGTGCGGATGGGCCGGCCTGGTGTCCGGTTCTCCTGGGGTCCTCGGGTCGTGGATGGTCAGCGGCTGGGCTGCCGGTCAGATGAGAAGGGGTTGACGGATCTCGGCGAGCCGGGTGAACGCGGCGGTGAGCTCGCGGGCCCAGGGCCAGCTGGGATCGATCTTGATTCGGGTCTTGCGTTGGCCGTGGACGATTCGGGCTGCGGTGTGCAGCAGCCGGTAGCGCAGCTTCTTGACCTCGACCTTGGCCAGTTCGCCGTCGAGGAGGATGGTCTGGGTCCAGGCGATCAGGTCGGCCGCGGTCAACGCCAGCTGCAGCCAGGCGGCGTTGATGGCGAACTCCCGGGAGGGGAAGCGGCCCATGCCGGTCTGCTTGAGTGCTTTGACCCGGTCCTCGACCCGGGCATGGGCGCGGTGCCGGGCCTCCAGGAACGCCAGCTGTCCGTGCTCGGTGTCGGTGGCCACGCACTGGTAGCGCCACCCGTCGTGGGCTTCCATCAGGCTGATCTGGGCGCCGGGGTGGGGGCGTTCGCGCCGGACCAGGACCCGCATCCCCGCCGGCCAGCCGGCCGCGGTGAGACCGGGCAGCAGCCCGGTCAGCTCAGCGACCTGAGCGACCGGCAGCCCCGACTCATCGACCGGGCGGGGATCGCCGGCCGCGTCGACCGCCGTGGCCCACACCGCATCCGGCAGCTGCGCGATGGCGTCCTTGACCTGGTTGGAGACGGTGAACCCGACCGAGAACGACACCTGCAGACCCCGCTGCTCGCGCAGACCACGGAGGTGGGTCAGCCATTCCTTGGTGGCGCCGGCACCGTCGCAGCGGACCAGGATCGGCTGGCCGTGCCGGTCGGCGTCCGGGATCTGAGCAAACGCCTCATCGGTCAGCCGGATGTGGTCGGCGGCGGTGTTGCTGCCGGCGTTCCCCGGCCGCAGCATCCCGGCCAAAGCCTCGCTGGTGTTGTCCAGCCACACCAGCAGGGGATGGTAGCCGTAGCCCTTCTTGAAGGTCGAAGCAGCCTGCTCCTTCTCAGAATGACAGGTGACCAGGCTGGCGTCGAAGTCGATCACCAGACCGGGCACCTCCACCCCGCCGCAGCGCAGTGTCGGCAGCGGCCGGCCCGCCTCGCCGCGCAGCAGCCAGGCC
>DASUPQ010000173.1 GCA_036280995.1 Actinomycetota bacterium
GAGCACGGTGAGCAGCTCGCCGGTCAGGTGTCCAGCTCGATCTGCTGGCGTAGCCGGGCGCTGAACGCCTGGATCGTGGGGGCGGCGTCGTAGCGGCACCGGGTGAAGCGTCGATCGACGGCGGCTTGGACGGGCCGGCATGGGCCCCGGCGGGGCGCCGGTTTGGTCCCGAAGGTGGCCGACCACCCCCAGCGCGGCAGTACGCTTGGTACGACGGGCGCTGGCCGCGAAGGGAGCAGGCGATGCTGCGCGAGACCGACGTCGTGGTGATCGGCGGGGGCGCCACCGGGACGGCCGTGTTGTGGGACCTGGCCCTGCGCGGTATCGAGGCGGTCCTGGTGGACCGCTCCGACCTGGGGACGGGCACATCGGGGCGCTGGCACGGCGAGCTGCATTCGGGCGCCCGGTACGCGGTCAACGACCTGCCGTCGGCCCGCGAGTGCGTCGAGGAGAACGCCGTCCTGCGCCGGATCGCGCCGCATACCATCGAGGACACAGGTGGCTTCTTCATCCTGTTGCCCGAGCACGATTTGGGCTACGGCGACCGTTTCGTCACCGGCTGTGCCGAGACCGGCGTGCCGTGCGAGGAGGTCGACCCGGCCGCGGCCCGTCGCGAGGAGCCGGCCCTTACCGACCGGATCGAGCGGGCCTTCTGGGTGCCGACCGACGGCAGCATGGACGCCTGGAGGCTGCTGTGGTCAATGGCCTACGGCGCCGAGGCCAGAGGCGGCCGGGTCCTGGTGCACCACCCGGTCGTCGGCTTCGAGCGCGACGGCGACGGTCGGGTCAGCGCGGTCCGCGTCCATGACCTGGTCGGCGGCAGGGGTCGGACCATCGGCTGCCGCTGGGTGATCAACGCGGCTGGGGCCTGGGCCGGCCGGATTGGTGCCATGGCCGGGGCCCCGTTCCGGATGGTCCCGGACAAGGGTGTCATGGTCGTGATGGCCGGCCGCTACGTGCGCTCGCTGGTCACCCACTGCCGCATGCCGACCGACGGCGACATCATCGTGCCGGCCTACGACGCGGCGATCCTTGGGACCACATCGACCGAGGCCGACGACGCCGACGATCCCAGCGTCGCCCCGCTGGAGATCGACCTGATCATCGACCAGACAGCCAAGCTGGTACCTGCCATCGCCCACGGTCGCGCCCTGCGCGCCTACAGCGGCTACCGGCCCCTGTACGACCCGGTCCGGGGCGAAGCGGGCGGGCACGGCCGCAGCGTCAGCCGCACCTTCACCGTCTTGGACCACGAGCCCGGGGATGGAGTGCCCAACTTGCTGTCGATCGTGGGTGGCAAGCTCACCACCTCCAGGCAGATGGCCCAGAAGGTCGTGGACGTCATGGTCGCCAAGCGTGGCGAGGAGCGTCCCTGCACGACCGCGATCACGCCCCTGCCCGGCGCCGAGCAGGGCATCCGTCAGCCGACCCGCCCGCTGGCCCGCCCGTCGGCCGGTGCCGGGCAGGCCGGCGGCCCGCTGGCCTGTGAGTGCGAGCTGATCACCCGCCGCACCATCGAGGAGGCCGTCGGGGCCGGCGTGACCCAGCTTGACGACCTGCGCCGCCAGTACCGGCTCGGCTTCGGTCCTTCCCAGGGCGGCGGGTGCGGTTGGCGTGCCGCCGCCGTCGTCGCGGCCAGGCGGCCGGACGTCGGTGACCCGCTGGCCAACCTGCGCTTGTTCATGCAGGAGCGCTGGCGCGGGCTGCGAGCGGTGGCCTGGGGCCAGGCGGCGGTCCAGGCGCTGCGCAACGACGCGATCTACCGCGGCATCCTCGCCCTGGACACGGTGGAGCGGGAGCCGGGCGAGGACGAGCAGATCCAGGCGGCCGCCACGGGCGACGACTGGTCTGGGCCGCGCCAGGCCGGCCCGGGGCGTGGGGTCGGCGGGGAGGGCCTGACCGGGGACACCGAGGGGCGCCGGGCCACCGACGCCGGGCCGCCCGGCAGCCCCCGCGGGCCGCTCCGGGAGCCGACCGAAGGGGGCCGGTGATGGGCGCCGACGTCGTGGTCATCGGGGCCGGCCCGTCCGGGCTGGCGGCAGCGGCCATGCTGGCCGAGGCAGGCCGGCAGGTCCAGGTGATCGCGCGCGGTCACGGCTTTACGCACTGGGCCGCCGGCGGGATCGACGTGCTGGGGCGCCTGCCGGCCGGGGACGAGGCGGGGGCCGGGGAACCGGTGGAACGTCCGTTGGAAGCACTCGGCCGGCTACCCGACGGGCACCCGTACTCGCTGGTCGGCGAGGGCGCGCTGCTGGCCGGGATCGGGCACGTGCGGGCGCTGACCGACCGGGCCGGCATCGAGCTGGTCGGCGACCCGGCCGTCAACCGCAGCCAGATCACGGGCATCGGGACCCGGCGCACCACCGCGCTGCTCCAGATCCAGGGCGACGGCGCCCTCGCCGGGCGGGTCGCCGCCATCGGCTTTGCCGGCTTCGAGGACTTCTCGTCCCACCTGTGCGCCGACCGGCTGCACCGGATCGGCCTGGACGCCGTGCCGATCGAGATCCCGCTGCCCCAGGGATTCCGCGGACGCCATGTCAACGCGGTCGAGCTGGCCCGTGCCTTTGACGGGAGGGAGTTCCGCGGGGCGGTGGCCGGCACGATCGGCCGCGCCGCCGCTGGCGTCGACGTGTGCGTGGTCCCGGCCGTGATCGGGCTCGCCAACGCCGCCGAGGCGTGGGCCGACCTCCAAGAGCTGGCCGGGCTCCGGGTGGTTGAGGCGGCCCTGCCGCCACCGTCGATTCCGGGGCTGCGGCTGTTCGACGCCTGGCGAGAGCGGCTCAGCGAACTCGGTGTGGGCTGGCGGCTCGGGCTCCCGGCGATCGGGGCCGAGCGCGACGGCGACCGGGTTACGGCCGTCCTCGGCGAGGGCGCCTCGGGCCCGGTCCGGATCCCGTGCGACGAAGTGGTCCTGGCGACGGGGGGCGTGGCCGGTGGGGGGATCGAGACCTACCGCGACGGCACCCTGGCCGAGACAGTGCTCGGGTTGCCCATCGATGGCTTCGCTCACCGTACCGAGTTCCTGGCCGCGGACTTCTTCGGCTCGCATCGGCTGGCCCAGGCCGGCGTCAGGGTGAACCGCGAGCTCCGCCCGGTCGACCGCGCGGGCGCGTCCGTACTGGGCAATGTGCGCGTCATCGGCACCCAGCTGGCCGGTCATGACCCCACCGCCGAAGGCTCCCGCGAGGGGGTCGGCCTCGCCACCGCGGCTAGGGCGGCCGAGCTGCTGGCCGGGGCCTGAGCAAGAGGCTAGGTCCTTGCCGTCGTTGAGCAGCCGAGTGACGGTGAACAACAGCTCGCGGCTGACCAGGATGGGGTCGATCTGACGTGACCCTTGGAATTGGTCCACATCACCCGCGACGCCGGCATGCCTTGCTGGTGGTCGGCGAGCTTACAAATGAGCCCTTGACCGGATCCGAGGAGGCATTGTCGTCCCTTCACCTGGACCAGGGACGCCGGCCAGATTCTGGCCAAGCTGAAGCGTCTAAAGAGGTTCGCGTGTTCCGGTGACATGGTCACCGCTCACCACAACGACAGGCCGCAATGCCGCAGGAATGAGTAGGCCAGGTGGTGGGTGCCGCGGATCCGCTGGATGCCGCGCTCGGCCGCCGCGATAACGTCCGGGAGGGTGTCGCCGGCGAGGTTGGCCAGCTCCAGGCCCTTGAGGCTGGACCACAGCGCCTCGACCGGGTTCAGTTCGGGCGCGTAGCCGGGCAGTGGCTCCACCACCAGCCAGTGCCGCTGACGGTGGAGCCAGGCCCGCATGGCCAGGCTGCGGTGGGCGGGCAGCCCGTCCCATACCAAGGTCGCCTTCTGCCCGCCAAGGAAGCGGCGCAGCCCTTCCAGCGCGCTGATCAGGGTCTCGGTGTCGTAGGCGCCGACCTGATGGTGGAAGGCCAGGGCCGCACCACCACCCAGGGAGCCGTAGCACAGCCCGGCGGCCATCGATGCCCGCCTCCACTTGTATCGGTGGCGGATGACCGGGGTGTGCCCACGCGGCGCCCAGGTCCGGCGCGTCGCCGGCAGCAGCGAGGCGCCCGACTCGTCCCAGAACACGATCACCGCGCGCCGGCGGCGGGCGTTGCGGCAGATCCTAAGGCCAGTCCTCGGCCACCCAGCGGGCAATCGCCTGCTCGTCGCGCTCGACCGCGCGGCGGGCCGGGCGCTGCAGCCGCCAGCCCATGCGGCGTAGCAGCTTCCAGGTGTGCCCGGGATGGTAGGCGACGCCGGTCAGCCGCTGGATCACGGTGGTGATGCGGGCCAGGGTCCAGTGGTCGGTGTCGAAGCCGTGGGCGTGGGCGCCCTGGCGCAGCGCCTTGTCCAGCTCGTGGCGTTGCTGGTCCGAAAGGCGCGGCGCCGGCCCGGTGGGGCCGCGGCTGGCCAGCGCCGGCAGTCCGCCCGCCTGCCAGCGGGCGTGCCAGCGGCTGACGTTCTGGCGGGCGATGCCCAGCTGGTGGGCGACCTCGGCTTGGGTGTGGCCGGCGGCAAACAGCGCCCCGGCCTGCAGGCGGACGCCTTCGAAGGCTTGGCGGTCGCGCGGACCGCGGGCGTTGCGGCGATAAGCGGTTGGTCTCATCCGGCCATGCTGCCAGGAGAGACCTGATCATGTCACCGGAACGAGCGAACCTCTGTAAGTGGTGGTACAGCTCCCGGTGCGTCGCGGTGACCGCCTCAAGGTGCTGGACGGTGGCCCGGTCGACTCGGGTCGGGCGCCCAACCGCCAGCGAGAACCGATCCAGCTCATCTGGACCGCCGATGTCGAGGACGGTCTCCATGGTGGCGGTGCCGACCAGCGCGGTGACCTGGCGCATGAACTCCCGGCGGGTTCCCACGTCGAGTATGTCCTCCTGGAACCCGAGCTCGGCCGGGTCCTTGTCCAAGACCTCACACAGCCGCTGCTGGTGCCCGAGCGTCGGCTGCTGCCGGCCGTTCTCCCACCGGCTGAGGGTGGTCTCGCTCACCCCGAGCTCGGCGGCGAGTCTTGCCGCCTTCCAGCCC
>DASUPQ010000174.1 GCA_036280995.1 Actinomycetota bacterium
CATCCGGCTAGCGATGGCCAGCTGGAACCGCCATAGCCCTGCAGGTCGCCTAGTACTCCAGCCGCACTTGGCATGAGGTAGGGTTCCCGCCCGCCGGCCGGGATGGTGCCGGCAGCGCCAGCGTGATGGAGGGCGAGAGGACCGTGCCGGAAGCCGACGAGGCAGCAGCCATCGAGGAGGTCCAAGAGTGGGCGGCGGGGCTTGGGGAGCTGCACGCCCAGATCGCGGGGCGGTTCGCCCGGGCCGAGCCACGTCGGCGGGTGCTGGCGTATCTGCGTGGGCTGCTCGGCAACGTGGGCCGCAAGAACGGTTGGCAGCTGGCCGAGCATGCCGGGGAGCGCACCCCCGATGGGATGCAGCGGTTGTTGGCCACCGCTGACTGGGACCCGGACCTGGTCCGCGATGACCTGCGGGCCTATGTGGTGGAGCACCTGGGCGACCCCGGCGCGGTGCTGGTGGCCGACGAGACCGGCTTCTTGAAGAAGGGCACGACCTCGGTGGGGGTCCAGCGCCAGTACTCGGGCACCGCCGGCAAGGTCGACAACTGCCAGCTCGGCGTCTTCTTGGCCTACGCCAGCGGAAAGGGCCGGGCGATGATCGACCGGGAGCTGTACCTGCCCGAGCGCTGGACCGACGATCCTGAGCGCTGCCGGGCTGCGCGGGTGCCCGAGCAGGTCGGGTTCCGGACCAAGCCGCAGCTTGCCCAGCTCATGCTGGAGCGCGCGCTGGACGCCGGGGTGCCGGCGGCGTGGGTGACCGCCGATGAGGTCTACGGCGGCAGCCCGACGCTCAGGGAGTGGTTGGAGGGCCGCGGCGTGTGGCACGTGCTGGCGGTCAAGTGCACCGAGCTGCTTGAGGTCCAAGCTGTTGATGCTCCTGCCGGAGCGCGCACCAGCGCTGAGCAGCTGGCCGCGGCGGTGCCGGCCAGCCAGTGGATCGCCTGCAGCGCCGGGCACGGCGCTAAGGGCCGCCGGCTGTACGACTGGACCCGCGTGGAGCTGGCCGCCCCGGCCACCGCCGGGATGGCGCGGTGGCTGCTGGTGCGCCGCAGCCGCAGCGACGGGGAGCTGGCCTTCTATGCCTGCTACGGCCCGGCCACCACCTCGTTGGTCGGGCTGGTGCGGGTGGCCGGGACCAGGTGGGCGGTGGAGGAGGGCTTCGAGCAGGCCAAGGGCGAGGTCGGCCTGGACCACTACGAGGTCCGCAAATGGCCGGGCTGGTATCGCCACATCACCCTGGCGCTGCTGGCGCACGCGTTCCTGGTCGTCACCCGCGCCCAGGCCACCAGCCCCGAGCGGGTAAAGGGGGGCACGGCGGCCTGAGCGGTGGGCTCGGCCTGCTGCCGCTGACGGTCCCCGAGGTCCGCCGGCTGCTGGTGGCGCTGGTGTGGACCACCCCGGTCACGCCGGGCTTCGTGCTGGCCTGGTCCAGGTGGCGCCGACGGCACCAGGCCCGCGCCAGGCGCGCCCACTACCAGCGACGCGAACGACAGGGGCGCTGGAGTATTCACTCAAGGTAGTGACGTTTTCAACCGCATCGGTATCACGTCTCGGTCAGGTACTGATGGGCAAGCCTCACCGCCATCGCGCCCTCGCCCACGGCGGAGGCGACTCGCTTGATCGAGCCGCTGCGCACGTCACCGGCGGCGAAGACGCCCGGCAGGCTCGTCTCCAACAGGTACGGCTCCCGCGAACATCGCCGCCAGAGGTCACCGTTGCGCGCGGAAGGGTCCAGGTCCCTCCCGGTCAGGACAAAGCCGCGTTGGTCGAGCTCGACGGCCCCTTGGAGCCAGCCGGTGTTGGCCTGCGCACCGATGAAGACGAACAGGGCGTGTGCTTTGAGGGTTCGACGAACGCCTGAGCGGTTGTGCTGGACCACGATCCCCTCCAGGCGGTCCTCACCCATGAGCGTTCGGACCTCGGTGTTGGCAAGCAGCTCGACGTTCTCGGCGTCCACAACCCGGTGGGCGAGGTAGCTGGACATGGTCTTGTCGAGGTTGTTGCCTCGTAGGAGCAAGAAGACCCTGGGTGTCCGCCCGGCCAGGAACAGCGCCGCCTGACCGGCCGAGTTGCCCCCGCCGACCACCGCGACCTGCTTGCCTTCGCAGCGCAGGGCCTCGGCCTCCGTGGCAGCGTACTGGATGCTCACCCCCTCGAAACGCTCCAGGTGGGGCACCTCGAGCCGGCGGTAGCGGGCCCCGGTCGCGACGATCACGCTGCGTGCCAGCACCTGGCCGCCCTCCAAGAGCTGGATGCGGTAGTGGCCGTCGGTCCTGTTGAGATCGACCGCCTCCTGGGGCACGGCGGTCCGGGCGCCGAACTTGTCGGCCTGGACCAGGGCGCGGCTGGCCAGCTCGAAGCCGGACAGCCCCGCGGGGAAGCCCAGGTAGTTCTCGATCCGGGAGCTGGTGCCAGCCTGCCCCCCCAGCGCCATCGACTCCAGGGCCAGGGTCGACAGGCCCTCCGAGGCCCCGTAGACCGATGCGCCAAGGCCGGCCGGTCCCGCCCCGACCACGACCAGGTCGTAGGTTCGTTCCGGGGTGGCGTCGACCTTGAGGCCGATGGCCCGGGCAAGCTCGGCGTTGGTTGGGTTCTTCAGGACGTGCTTGTCCTGCCAGATGGCCACCGGTGTCTGCGATGGCGTGGCGCCGAACGCTCGGAGCAAGGCTTCAGCCTTGGGGTCCTCCCCGACCTCGATCCAGCCGTGGACCAGCCGGTTCCGGGTCGCATACTCCCGCAGGCGCGTCGCGTCGCTGGAGTGGCGGGAGCCGATGATCCGCAGGCCCACGCCGGCCCGCATCCCGATCGAACGCCTCGCCAGGAAGGTCTTCAGGATGGTGTCCGACAGGGTGGGGTCCTCGGTGATGACCTGCTTCAGCTGCGCACGAGGGATTGCCAGGACCTCTCCGCGCTTGCGGACCACGAACGACAGGTACAGCGCCTGCCCGGTGAGCAGGTTCAGCTCGCCCGCGAAGTTGCCTGCCAGGAGCACCCCGATCGTTCGCGCCTGCCCGGCGAAGTCGTCAACCACCTCCACCTCGCCGTCGAGCACGACGATGAAGTCACTGGCGCGGTCGCCGGCTCGAATGAGGACTTGGCCGACCTCGGTCTTCCTCGTCTCCCCATAGCGCCCGAGGAACTCGATCTGATCTTTGGTCAGCGTCGGGGAGGCCGTATCGCGGGCCTGCTGCATCCTTGGCCCCTCACATCAGCGCGGAGGATCACCGCAGCTACCAGAGCTTCCGGTGGAGCTATGGCCGGCTCGCGGCGCGTGGAGACGCCGACGCGGCCGTCAGTATTCATGGCTCTCCACCAGCTCGACGATACGCGTCGTTGGGGTCCCGGTCTTGGCCGGCGCCTTCTCCGGTGACGGCCAGACCTGGGTTCGCAGGATCTCGAGAAACCCTTGCGCCTCCTTGGCGGTGTCGAAGTCGAGGTCGACCATGACGTAGTTCGGGTCGTCGACAGGACGGAAGATGCGGTAG
This sequence comes from Actinomycetota bacterium, assembly GCA_036280995.1. NCBI lineage: Bacteria > Bacillati > Actinomycetota > Actinomycetota bacterium. Next base: position 3,485 of record DASUPQ010000174.1, read on the forward strand.
CGGCGCACGCCCGAGCGCTGCCGCCCCCCAGCGTCTCGCGCAAACGCCCCCCTCCACAGGTCGTAGTCGCGGACCTGGAGCTCCACCCGCAAGGTGCCCATCCCAACTCCTCGGCGTCTGATCGAAGCGGTTGGCAGCTCGCCTAGCCTATTGATTACTTGTATCAAGTAATGACTACCCTGCTAGGATACCCACATGACCGAACGTGTCAAGCGGCCCCGCAGCTACCACTCTCCGCGCCGGCAGGAGCAGGCAGCGGCCACCCGTCAAGCCATCCTCGAGGCAGCCCAACGGTTGTTCGAACACCAGGGGTATGCCGCAACCTCGATGCCAGCGATCGCGGCGGAGGCAGGCGTCGCGCTCAAGACCGTCTACGTTGTCTTCGAGACCAAGGCCAGACTCCTGCACGCGCTCTGGGAGGCGCGACTGGGCGGGGACGAGGAGGCCATCCCGGTGTTCGAGCGCGCCTGGTACCGCCGCGTCCTGGAGGAACCGAGCCCCGAGCGCAAGCTCCGCTTGGTGGCCGCTCAGGCGCGGGTCGTGAAGACCCGCTCCGGCGCCTTGCTGGAGGTCATCCGCAACGCGGCGTCGATGGACACCGAGATCGCCGCGCTCTGGACGAGCATCCAGGCCAAACTGTACGAGGTGCAACATTCGATCGTGGAGCAACTGCACAAGCAGGACGCGCTCGCCGGCGGCCTCGATGTCGACACCGCCACCGACATCCTCTGGACCCTCAACCACCCCGCCCAGTGGCAGCTGCTAGTCCGCGAACGCGGCTGGACCGCCCAACGGTACGAGCAATGGCTGGGCGACATCTTCTGCTCCCAACTGCTACGACAAGGCCCGGCGATCCAGGACGAACACGAACTGGCCCGCTGATTCGCTCGCATAGCCAGTCCAACTCGCCGCCTCCGCCGCAACCTGCGCCAACACCTCGTGCATCAGCCACTTCCCGCCCATGCCGGAATCGGGCTGCCTACCCGATCAGAAGTGCGGCTGGAGTATTAAGGCAGGACCTGACGGGCAAGCCTTGGTTATACATGCAAGGGCTCCCGGCTCGAGCCCCCCACAGCACAGGAGGGTTGGCTGATGCCCGAGACGCGCCAGCGCTTCTCAGAAGCGCTGGGTGCCCTTGAGGACGAAGTCCAACGGACAGCCTCCCAGGCCCAACTGCTGCTGGAACAGGCGCTGCAGGCCCTCCTGGGCGGCGACCTGGCGATCTGCGACCAGGTCGTCAGGGGTGACGACGAGGTGGATGCGCTCTACCTGGATGTCGAGCGACGCATCCTGCACCTGTTCGCGCTCCAGACCCCGGTCGCGACCGACCTCCGGCTCCTGACTGCCCTGCTCCACATCAACCTGCATCTGGAGCGCGTTGGCGACCAAGCAGTGAACCTCGCCAAGATCGCCAAGCTTGTCGACGGCCTGCCCCAGATCCCAGAGGTCCTTCGCGACCTTGAAAAGATGGGCAAGATCGCCCTGGGCATGGTAGGCACGGCGATGGACGCATTGGCGCGCCGTGATGTCGACCTCGCCCAAACCCTGCCCGAACTTGACGACCCCATTGACCAACTGAACCGCGGCATGATGCCGAAGGTGCTTGAGGCCGCTGGCGACAAGCGGATGCTGGAGTGGGGAATCCGCATGTATGTCGTGTCGCGTCAGATCGAGCGGATCGGTGATAACGCGGTCGATATTGGCGAACAGGTGGCGTTCCTTGTCACCGGCCAGTTCCGTGAGTTTACCGATGCATCACATCC
>DASUPQ010000175.1 GCA_036280995.1 Actinomycetota bacterium
CTTGACCAGGTCGGCCTCCCGGTACCCGCTGGGCTCGTAGTCGAGCGACGCGTACCCCCGGGTCCGCGACTTCAGCTGGTCGAAGAAGTCGAAGATGATCTCGGCCAGGGGGAGCTGGTAGCGCAGCTCGACCCGCTCCTCGGACAGGTACACCATGGTCACCAGCTCGCCCCGGCGGCCCTGGCACAGCTCCATCACCGGGCCGATGTAGTCGGCCGGGCACAGCACCATGGCCGCGACGTACGGCTCCTCGATCCGCTGGATCGACCCGGCCGGCGGCAGCTCGCTGGGGTTGGCGACCATGATCGTCTCCCCCGTCTCCAGGGTGACCCGGTAGGCGACGTTGGGGGCGGTGGTGATCAGGGCCAGGTCGAACTCCCGCTCCAGCCGCTCCCGGACGATGTCCATGTGCAGCAGCCCGAGGAAGCCGCAGCGGAACCCGAACCCGAGCGCGGTCGACGACTCGGGCTCGTAGACCAGGGCGGCGTCGTTGAGCCGCAGCCGGTCGAGGGCGTCACGCAGGTCGGGGAAGTCGTCGCCCTCGATCGGGTACAGGCCGGAGAAGACCATCGGCCGCGGCTCCCGGTAGCCGGGCAGCGGCTCGGCCGCGGGCCGGGCGGCGGTGGTCGCGGTGTCCCCCACCCGCACCTGGCGCACGTCCTTGACCCCGGGGATGAGGTAGCCGACCTCGCCGGCCTGCAGCTCGGCGGTGGGGGCGGCCTCGGGGGCGAACACCCCGACCTCCTCGGCCTCGGAGACGAACCCGGCGGCCATCATCCGCACCCGGTCGTTCTTGGCCAGCCGCCCGTCGACCATCCGCACGTAGGCGATCACGCCCCGGTAGGAGTCGTACAGCGAGTCGAACACCAGCGCCCGGGCCGGGGCCTCGGGGTCGCCGGTGGGCGGCGGGACCCGCTGCACCAGCGCCTCCAGCAGGTCGGGCACGCCCTGGCCGGTCTTGGCCGACACCCGGAGCATCTCCTCGGCCGCGACGCCCAGGACCTGCTCGATCTCGCGGGCGACCCGGTCGGGCTGGGCCGCCGGCAGGTCGATCTTGTTGATCACCGGGACGATCGCCAGGTCGGCTTCGACGGCCAGGTAGAGGTTGGCCAGGGTCTGGGCCTCGATCCCCTGGGCGGCGTCGACCAGCAGGACCGCCCCCTCGCAGGCGGCCAGGGCCCGCGACACCTCGTAGGTGAAGTCGACGTGCCCGGGGGTGTCGATCAGGTTGAGGACGTACTCCCGGCCGTCGGCGGCGGCGTAGGCCAGCCGGACGGCCTGGGCCTTGATGGTGATGCCGCGCTCGCGCTCCAGGTCCATCTTGTCGAGGTACTGGGCGCGCATGTTGCGCTCGCTCACCGCATGGGTGAGATCGAGCAGGCGGTCGGCCAGGGTCGATTTCCCATGGTCGATGTGGGCGATGATGCAGAAGTTCCGCAGGCGCGAAAGGTCGGTTGGCATGGCCAGCCCATCCTAGCCGCCCCCCGCCGCGGCGGGCCCCTGGCCCTCGTTGAGCCTGGGCGACCCGCTGTGCTAGCCTCGCCCGGTTCCCCGTGAATTCGTGAATTCAGTGCAGGAGTGCCCTTTCTTGGCGAACATCAAGTCGCAGATCAAGCGCAACCGGCAGAACGAGCAGGCCCGGCTCCGCAACAAGTCGGTCCGTTCGGCCCTCAAGACCTACGCCCGCCGCGTCCGCGAGACCGTCGCCGCCGGCGACCAGGAGGCCGCCGAGACCGCCCTCCGCCGGGCCAACCGCGCCTACGACCGCGCCGCCAGCAAGGGCGTCATCCACAAGAACAACGCCGCCAACCACAAGGCCCGCCTGGCCCGCTCGGTCAACCGCCAGGGCCAGTAGGCGGCGAGGTCCGGCGCCTCGGGCCACTGCCAGGCGAAGAGGGATGCGCGCGCGACGGCCGAGCCGCCGTCCGGCTGGCGAAGAGGTGCTGCGGGGGATCGACGATGTGCTTGCCAGCAACCTGGCACGAGCCGACAAGGCGGTCCGGGTCGCGGCGCTGATCCGCGCGGCGGGGCGGTACGGCTGGGTCGGGCTGTACGCGGTGGGCGAGCGGGAGATCACCGCCATCGGCTGGAGCGGGTCAGGGGCGCCTGCTCATCCGCGCTTCCGGTAGGCCAAGGGCTCAGCGGCGCGGCCGTTGCCACCAAGCGCGCCGTGGTGGTCAACGACGTGACCGCTGATCCACGCTACCTGACGGCCTTTTCGAGCACCCTGTCGGAGGCGATCATCCCGGTGCTGGACCCTGGCACGGGGACGGTGGTGGGGACTCTGGACGTGGAGAGCTGCGAGCGGGACGCCTTCACCGACGCCGACCGCCAGGCGCTGGAGGGGTGCGCCGCCGCGCTCCCGGACCTGTTCGCCGAGGCAGAGGATCCCTAGGCCAGCGGATTCGGAGGCGAGCGGTCAGCGGGTGGTGGCCGCCGGGGCGCCGGCGCCGGCCAGGCGGGCGATCAGGAGCTCCAGGAGCAGCCGCGGCGACGAGGTGCCGTTGCGGATGTGGGCGTCGGCCTCGGCGATCAGGTCGAGGGCCCGGTGCAGGTCGCCGGGGCGGAAGCGGCGGAGCTGGCGGCGGGCGCGGTCGACCTGCCAGTCGCGGACGCCACCGCCAAGCAGGCTGGCCACCTGGGCCTTGGAGAGCTCGGGGTGGTCGGCGACCCGCAGGAGCAGGCGCAGCTGGCTGGCGATGAAGCCGAGCAGCCGGATCGGGTCCTCGCCCTGGTCGATCAGCGCGTCCAGCCGGTCGAGGGCCGTGGCCGCGTCGGCCGCGAACACCGCGTCGGTCAGCTCGAAGATCCCCCGGTCGGCCGTCTGGGCCAGGAACTCGGTCACGTGCCCGGCGGTCAGCACCGTCGGCGGCGGCACGGCCACGTGCAGCTTGGCCACCGCGCCGGCCAGCTCCCGGAGGTCCTGACCGACGGTGTCGACCAGCGCGGCCACCGCCGCCTCGTCGGCCTTGCGCCCCAGCCGCCGTACCTCGGCCCGCAGCCAGCTCACCCGCTCGGACGCCTTCAGCTTGGCGACCAGCACGGTGGCGGCGTCGCGCTGCACCTCCTTGAAGAACTTCCCCTGCCGTCCCGGCGCGGCCGCCCGCAGCACGACCGCCGTGGCCGCGTTCGGGTCCCCGGCCAGCGCCAGCAGCGCCTCCCGGGCGGTCGCGTCCAGCCCGTCGGCCTCCTGGACCACCACGACCCGCCCACCGCCGAACAGCGACGCCGTGGCCAGCCCCATCGCGAACCCGTCGGGCAGCCCCCCGCCCCTGACCTCCTCCACCGACGTCCCCGGCCCCAGCCGCTCCCTGGCCACCGCCACCGCGTCGGCCACCGCACGCTCGGCCAGCAGCTCCTCCTCACCGAGGACGAGCGTCACCGGAACCGAACCAGGTCGAGCGGCCATGGCCGCATGCTACCCCGGCCCCGGGTCACCAGGACCCGGCCGGTGGGTCGCGTCGGTCCCTACGTGCCCGGGCCAGGCTGGTGGGCGTCGCCGGCGCTGACCAGGCGCCTGGGGGCGAACGCCGCCACCGCGCGACCGCCAGCATGACGAGGGCGGCGATCACGGCCGGGACGGCCCTGGCTGGTCCGGAAAGGGTGATCGACCCACCGGGCAGGCCGGCGGCCCAGCGGGCGACCGCGATCAGGGCGAGCAGGAACGGGTCGGCCAGCCGGCAGGCCAGGGCCGCCACCCCGGGCGCGACCGGGGCCGTGGCCGCGGCGATCACCCCGAGCAGCATCGGACCGCCGGCCAGGGGAAGGCCGAGCAGGTTGGCCGGCAGTCCGGCCAGGGAGACCGGGCCGAGGGCCAGGGCGAGCGCGGGCACGGCCGTGGCCTGGGCGCCGAGGGTCATGCCGACCGCCTTCCCGACGCGCTCGGGAACCCGGTCCGCGAGCGCCCTGGCCACGAGCGGGCCGAACCAGAGGACGCCGGCGGTGGCCGCCACCGACAGCCGGAACCCGAGGGCACCGGCGAGCCCCGGGTCGGCCAGCAGCAGCACGACCACGGCCAGGCAGAGGGCCCGGCGGCCACCCGGGCCCCGCCCGGTGGCGACCCCGAGCAGCACCAGACCGGCCATCACGCCGGCCCGGAGGACGCTCGGTTCCCAGCGGGTGACGACCACCAGCACCACCACCAGGACGATCCCGGCGACGGCCAGGCCGCGGCGACCGGCGCCGGCGAGCCCGGCCAGCGACAGCCCGGCGGCGAGGACCACGGCCAGGTTGGCGCCGCTGACCGCCATCAGGTGCGTCAGCCCGGCCGCGCGGAACTCGCCTTCCAGCTCCATCGGGAGCAGGGACGTGTCGCCGAGCGCCATGCCCACGAGCAGCCCGGCACGTTCCGGCGCCAGGCTGGCCAGCGCCCGCTCGCGCGCCGCGTCCCGCACCAGCTCGCTGACCCGCAGGGCGGCACCGGCCGGCGGTGCCCGCTCCTCGATCACGGGGTCCCGGAGCACGACCGGCGGCTGCCTCCCCAGCGCATCGCTCCACCGGGCCCGGCCTACCGACGCCCGGACCCGCAGCCGGTCCCCTACCGCGAGCCGACCCTCCCCACGGTCGACGAAGGGTCCTGCGGTGGCCGGGGGCCGGGTGGGCTCGGCGGCACCCGGACCGCCGATGGCCGGACCGCGGGGTGCGCCCGGAGGAGGGAGGCGGCCTCGGGGGAGGATCATGCCGGCGCGTTCGCGGGTGCGGTAGGTGCGGCCGGCCTGGTGGACCTGGTGCACCCCAAGAACGACCCAGTGGCCGCCGAAGCGGAGCCGCTGCGGCTCCTCGGCGACGCTGGCGGCCACCTCGACCCGGCCCCGGGGCCCGGCCCAGCCGGGGTCCTCGACCCGACCTTGGCCCTCGACCCGGCCCTGGTGCTGGACCCGGCGGGCCAGGATGCCGTCCCGGACCGCCGTCGCCCGGACCGAGGCGGCGGCGGCGCCGGCCGCCAGCAGGGTGGCGAGGACGAGCACGCCGACCACGGCGGTGACGCCCTCGTCCCGGAGGCGGGACGAGCTGCCCGCCCCCAGGCAGGCCACGGCCAGGGAGGCGGCCACGATCATCCAGACGGCGGCCGCGGCGAACCGGGTGCCGAGGAAGACCCCGGTGGCGGTGGCCGCCGCCAGCGCCACCCCGTCGACATCGGGGTCCGCGTCGGGGTGGCGGACGGGACGGGGCGGTGGGGCTGGCGTCACGCGACCGTCACCAGGTCCTTGAGCTGGTCGTAGCGGCGCTGGCCGATGCCGGGGACCTCGAGGAGCTCATCGACGGTGGTGAAGGGATGGGCGGTCCGGTACGCGACGATGCGGCCGGCGGTGACCTCGCCGACGCCGGGGAGGGTGTCGAGCTGCTCGACGGTGGCGGTGTTGAGGTCGAGCGGCGCGGACGGGACCGCGCCCGGACCACCCGGAGTGCCGGAAGCGCCAGGAGCGGCCACGCCCTGGGGCGGCGGGGCGGGGTCGCCGGGGGCGGGAACCCGGATCTGCTCGCCGTCGGTCAGCTTGCGGGCGAGGTTGATCGCGTCCAGGTCCGCGCCGGAGGTGGCGCCGCCGGCGGCCCGGATGGCGTCCTGGACCCGGCTGCCGGCGGGCAGGTGGACCAGGCCGGGGCGGCCCACCCGCCCGGCCACGTGGACTGCGACCTGGCCGGCCGGGCCGGCCGCCGCCGACGGGTCGGAGCCGGCCCCGGGTGTGGACGGGTCCGCCGCCCCGCGAGGTTCGGGTGCGGCCCGGGGCAGGGTCTGGTCGGCCGGCGCCCCCTCCCCGGCACCTCCGCCGAGGCGGGGGACGGCCCGCATCCACACGGCGCCGGCACCGACGAGGGCGACCAGGACGAGCAGGGCGACCGCGACCCGCTGCCGGCCGGCACCGGCGAGCAGCGCGCGAACCCGGGTACCAGGCCCGCCAGGGGGCAGGACGAACGGCGGCGGCGGCGAGGACATGCGGCTCCTTCCGGTGGACGGTCGCCGCCGATGAACCTAGCCACCCCGCCCGCCGGGTGCTCCGCGCTGTCCACACCCCACCGGGGTACTCGCCTTCCACGCCACCAACACCGCGCGCCGCGGCCACCCAGGGCGAACTACCCGCCCGACCCGCCCTCCTGGTCGTCCTCGAAGGCGTAGCGGATGTCGAAGGGCTTGTTGGTGATGAACAAGGTGAGGACGTCGCCGTCGTCGGTGGCGCCGTGCTCCATGAGCATGCCTTCGGGGAACCAGACGAAGCTGCCTGGGCCGAAGGTGCCGGCGTGGGTCTTGAGGGTGCCTTCGAGCACGTAGATGCCGTGGGCGCAGTTGTGGCGGTGCCAGGGGTTGGTGAAGCCGGCCTCGTACTTGATCATCTGGACCGACATGCCGGTGTCGGGGTCCGAGACGAACGCCTTCAGCGGGACCCCGAGCTTGAGCTGGTCGATGTAGAGCTCCCCCCAGGGCATGGCGTTGGAGTCGAAGCTCTGGAGCTGGTCGGCGGCGGGCACGTCGGTCATGGCGTCTCCCCTCCCTCGGCGTCGCCCGAGGCGACAACCGTCTCACCTCCTGACATCGCGTAACAAGGGAATCAGGATGACGAGGAACCAGATCGTGGAGTGATCTCTGGTGTCCGGCGCACCCGGTCGCAGCGGCGGTTCCCCCCGCACACCGAGCTGATGCTGCAGGCCGGATCGATCGAGGACGGGCCGGGAAGGCCGACGCCGCCCCGCGGCTGGCGGTGACGACCCCGCTGCCGGAGACGGTGGTGCCGCTCGACTGCGACGGGACCACCGAGGCCCTCGTCCCGTGCCGCCCGGCGTCCCCGGTCAGCCGGCGGTGACCAGGTTCACCAGCTTGGGCGGGACGACCACGACCCGGGCCACCCGACGGCCGGCCAGGGCGGTGCGGACCCGCTCGGAGGCCATGGCCAGGTCGCGCAGGTCGTCCTCGGTGGCGTCGGGGGCGACCTCGACGCGGTCGCGGACCTTGCCGTCGACCTGGACCACGCAGGTGACCCGCTCGCTGCGGACCAGGTCGGCGTCGAAGCCGGGCCAGGCCTGGCGGTGGACCGAGCTCCTGCCGCCGAGGATCCGCCACAGCTCCTCGGTCACGAACGGGGCCAGCGGGGCCAGCAGCAGGACCAGCCGCTCGGCGACCTCGCGCCGCTGGGCGGCGCTGCCCCGGCCGGCCCGGATGGCGTCGGCCAGGCCGTTGGACAGCACCATCAGCTTGGAGATGGCGGTGTTGAAGCGGAACCGCTCCAGGTCGTCGGTGACCCCGGCGGTGGTCCGGTGGGCCAGGCGGACCAGCTCGGGGTCCTCGGGCCAGCCCTCCCCCGCCGGCGGGTCGGCCACGGCCGCGTGGACGGCCCGCCAGACCCGCTGGATCCAGCGGGCCATGCCCTCCGGCGACACGTCGGCCCAGTCGACGTCGTCCTCGAACGGCCCGGCGAACAGGATGGTCAGGCGGGCCACGTCGGCGCCGTGCTCGTCGATGATCTCCGACGGCTCGACCAGGTTGCCCTTGGACTTGGACATGGCCGCCCCCTGCATCACCACCATGCCCTGGTTGAGCAGCGAGGTGAACGGCTCGGTGAAGCCGACCAGGCCCATGTCGCACAGGACCTTGGTGAAGAACCGGGCGTAGAGCAGGTGCAGGATGGCGTGCTCGATCCCGCCGGTGTACTGGTGCACCGGCATCCACCCGGCCACCCGCTCGGGGTCGAACGGCCGGTCCGGCTCCAGCCCGGTGTAGCGCAGGAAGTACCAGGAGGAGTCGACGAAGGTGTCCATGGTGTCGGTCTCGCGCCGGGCCGGGCCGCCGCAGCGCGGGCAGTCGACGTTCACCCAGGCCTCGGAGGTGGCCAGGGGCGACAGGCCCTTGGGCCGGAAGTCGGTGACGTCCTCGGGCAGCAGCACCGGCAGCTGGTCGTCGGGGACCGGCACCTCGCCGCAGGCCGGGCAGTGCACGATCGGGATCGGGCAGCCCCAGTAGCGCTGGCGCGACAGCAGCCAGTCCCGCAGGCGGAAGTTGACCGCCGGGCCGCCCTTGCCCTGGGCCTCCAGGTCGGCGGTGATCCGGGGGATGCCCTCCTCGGTGGCGGGCAGGCCGTCATACGGGCCGGAGTTGACCAGCACGCCCTCGTGGCTCATGGCCTCGGTCAGGGTGGAGCCGTCCAGCGGCGGCTCCCCCGGCGGCTGCACCACCACCCGCACCGGCAGCCTGTACTTGCTGGCGAACTCCAGGTCGCGCTGGTCGTGGGCGGGCACGGCCATGATGGCGCCGGTGCCGTACTCCATCAGCACGTAGTCGGCGGCCCAGATGGGGATCAGCTCGCCATTGACCGGGTTGACGGCGTGCGCCCCCAGGAACATGCCCTGCTTGTCGCGCTCGGTCGACAGCCGCTCGATCTCGGTCTCGCGGCCCACCCGCTCCCGGAAGGTGCGGAACTCGGCCTCGCGCTCGGTGCCGGCGACCAGGCGCTCGGCCAGCGGGTGCTCGGGGGCGAGCACGAAGAACGTGGCCCCGAACAGCGTGTCCGGGCGGGTGGTGAACACCCGCACCGTCTCGCCGGTCTCGGCCACCTGGAAGTCGACGTCGGCCCCCTCGCTGCGCCCGATCCAGTTGCGCTGCTGGGTCAGGACCTTGTCGCTCCAGTTCAGGCCCTCCATGTCGTCCAGCAGCCGCTGGGCGTAGTCGGTGATCTTGAAGAACCACTGGGTCAGCTCGCGCTTCTCGACCAGGGCGTCGCAGCGCTCGCAGTGGCCGTTGATGACCTGCTCGTTGGCCAGCACCGTCTGGTCGTTGGGGCACCAGTTGACCGGCGAGGCCTTGCGGTAGGCCAGGCCGCGCTCGAAGAAGCGCAGGAACAGCCACTGGGTCCAGCGGTAGTAGTCCGGGTCGCAGGTGACCAGGGCCCGCGACCAGTCGAAGGAGATCCCCAGCCGGTGGAAGGTGGCCCGCTGGGCGTCGATGTTCTGGTAGGTCCAGGGCTTGGGGTGGACCCCGCGCTTGATGGCGGCGTTCTCGGCGGGCAGGCCGAAGGCGTCCCAGCCGATCGGGTGCAGCACGTTGTAGCCCTGCATCCACTTCAGCCGGGCGATGACGTCGCCGCCCGAGAACGCCTCCAGGTGGCCCATGTGCAGGTCGCCCGAGGGGTACGGGAACATGTCCAGGGCGTAGAAGCGCGGACGGCTGGTCTCGCTCTCGTCGGTACGGTAGAGCGCCAGCTCCTCCCAGGCCGCCACCCACTTGGGCTCCACCTGCTGGGGGTCGTAGCGCTCGGCGTCCACGGAAATCTCCTCAGAATGCTGTAGGGGCATGCGGAACGGGGCCTTCCGGCCACCTCCGACAAGCATAACAGCAGGCCACCAGCGCTATTCCAGCCGCGTTGGGGACTCGTTAGGGCAGCCGGGCATTTTGTCCACTGGACAGCCGGACCCGTCGAGTGCAAAAGTCCCGCCCATACTGTCGAAGTGGAACGAGCCGGACGTAGCGCGCTCGGTGGCAGCGGGCACGTCCTCCGCCGACCTGCCACCAGAGGGGAGGCAGAGTGGTAACCGCTCGCAAGCAGGTCGGTACCTCGAGCACCTATGGCGCACTCCGCAACTGGCAGCCGCCGCGGCCGTCCTATGACCAGCTCCGCCAGGCTGGACAGCAGGCGACCGCCGGCGACCTGGAGGTCCTGCTCCGCACCACCGAGGTTGCCCGCAGGCTCCAGGTGAGCGCCCGTACGGTCCTCGCCTGGGCTCAGGCGGGGAAGCTGCCGAGCATCCTGACCCCGGGTGGTCACCGTCGCTATCCGGCGCAGGGCGTCGAGCAGGTGCTTCAGACCATGACCGCCGCCGGCGAGCCTCGCACCACTCAAGGGCCCAGCCGCTGACGAACGACCAGCGGCGGGCCGGCCCTCGGGTCGGCCCGCCGCTGGTTTGCGATACTGCTTCATCGCGACCGAGGGGTTGGAGGTGAGGATGACGGCCCGGTTGACCCTTCCCAGGACGGCGGCGTGGGTCTGGCACGGCGGGCCCAGGTCGATCTTCGGCCTCGAGGCGGTGTTCGTGCGCTGCGCCAGCGGCACCAGCGGGACCGCCCCCTCCGGATTCAGCTACGCCGACAACTTCCGGGCCTGGCTGCGGGCGCGCGGGCCGGCGGTGGTCCCCTGGTCCTGGTTCGGGCCGCCGCACGGCTCCGACGGGGTGGCCAGCGCCGACGCCCTGGCCGCCATCGCCCCCGGCCAGCGGGTCTACGTCGTGGAGATCGGGCCCGAGACCCCGCCCGCCCAGGTGACGGCGTTCGCGGCCCGCCTGCGCCAGCGCGAGCCGATCGCCGCCCTCGGGTTCTCGACCTGGCCGACCCGCGCCGAGGCCGAGATGGCCGCCGTCCCCTGGGACGCCTGCGTCGACGCCTTCGACTTCGGGCTCCCCCAGGTGTGCACGCCCGCCCAGCGCCGGCTGCTGGTCAGCGAGGACAGTCCGGTGGTCGAGGACATGGCCGGCAAGCCGATCCACGTCGTGGTGTTCCCGGACGCCGACCCCGACTGGGTGGACAGCGCCCGGGTCGGGGTGACCGAGCACGCCGGCGCGTCGGCGTTCTCGGTCGACCAGTCCAGCTTCTCGGCCTGGCGCCGCCAGCTCGGCGCCCTCGGCGAGGGCCGCCAGGAGGTGCCGCCCCCGGCGCCCCCGCCGCCACCGGCCCCCGAGCCCGGGGAGCCGGTCCACGACCCGGCGCCGGAGTCGCGCGAGACCCTCACCCCCGTCCACTTCGACGAGCCGGGCGAGGTGACCCTGCTCGCCAACCGCATCCTGGCCGTGGTCCAGGCCCGCCTCGACGGCGGCGGCCGCCTCACCGACGACGAGCTGGTGACCGACGTCGAGGCCGTGCTCCGGGACAGCATCGGCTAGCGATCAGGCGTAGCGGCCGCGGAGCAGGCTGCGCTTGGAGTGGGCGGGGTCGCCGTCGTCGGCCTCCAGGCTGACGTCGATCACCTGGTAGCGGCCGACCACCGAGGCGGGCAGGGTGAAGCGGCCCTCGCCGTCGGGGGGCAGGACCCCCACCGGGAACACCGTGCCGGCACCGGGATCGAGCAGCCACACCTCGTAGTACTGGCCGACGCGCAGGGGCGGCAGGTCCTCGGCGGCCACGGTCATCTGGCGGTCGTCACCGGCGCCGGCCATGCTGGCCCGGCCGCTGGCGGCCACGGCGCCCACCCCGGCCAGCGGGACCGTCCGGTCGGGCCGGTCGGGACGCCACAGCCCGCCCGCCCACAGCACGGCCGCCGCGGCCACGGCCAGGGCGAGCGCGGCCGCCAGCCCGACCAGCGGCCCCCGCCGCCACCCCGCCCGGGGCGGGGCCGGAGCGGCGTCAGGGGCCGGAGCGTCGGGCGCCGTGGCCGGCTGGGGCTGGCGGGCGGCGGCGCGCAGGGAGGCGGAGCTGGCGGCGAGCACCGCCAGCTCGCGGCGGCAGTCGTCGCAGCCGGCCAGGTGGTCGCTGACCACCATGACCTCGGCCCGGTTGAGCTCGCCGAGCAGCAGGCCCGGCAGCTCGTCGTAGGGGTGCTGGCTCATCCCCTCTTGATCCCCATCACGTGTCCCATCCGGCGCAGCCCCCTGAACATTCGCGCCTTCACGGTGCCGAGCGGTAGTCCCAGCTGCTCCGCGATCTCCACCTGGGTGCGGCCGCCGAAGTAGGCCAGCTGCAGCACCTCCCGCTGCTCGGCCGGGAGCCGGTCCAGGCAGCGTCGCACCTCCCGGGCCCAGACCAGGCTGTCGGCGGCCTCCCGCCCGTCGGCGTCGGCCAGGTCGCGGACCAGCTCGATGGGCACGGTGACATGGTGCGGCCGCCGCAGGTGGTCGATGGCCCGCTTGCGGGCGATGGCGAACACCCAGGCCTCCAGGCTGCGGTCCGGGTCGAAGCGGTCGCGGCTGCGCCAGACCTCGAAGAGGACACGCTGCAGCACATCCTCGGCCTCGTCGTAGGGCACCCGCCGGCGCAGGTAGGACAGGACGCGCGGTCCCAGCGCCTCGTACACGTCCTCGACCGCCCGCGGGTCCCCCGCGGCCAGCCGGGTCCCGAGGACGGTCATCGCCTCCACCTCCATGCACCGGTCTTCGAGGCGGCCTCCCGGGCGGTTTCCTGCAACCGCGGGGCCACCCCTCCACGAAGCAGGGGGTCAGGTGCAGATCGCACCGAGCCGTCCGAAGGGAGCCCCATGTCCCCCCGTTCGCTGCCGCGGCGCGCCGGCCTGGTCCTGGCGCTGTGCGCCGCCAGCCTGCTCGCCCTGCCCGTGGCCGCCGGCGCCCAGGCCGACCCGGCCCAGGTGCGGGTCGCCCACTTCTCCCCCGACGCCCCCGCCGTCGACGTCTACGTCAACGACGACAAGGTGCTGTCCGGGGTCGGGTACAAGACCGTCTCCGACTACCTGGAGCTGCCCGCCGGGTCCTACGACCTCGCCGTCCGCCCGGCCGGGGCCGCCGCCACCTCCGACCCGGTGATCGAGGCCACGGCCGAGGTCGAGGGCGGCAACGCCTACACCGTGGCCGCGGTCGGCGCCCTGGCCGACATCACCGCCGAGATCTTCGGCGACGACCTGAGCGCGCCCGCCTCGGGCAAGGCCAAGGTCCGGGTCATCCACGCCGCCCCCGAGGTCCCGGCCGTCGACGTGGCCGTCGAGGGCGGGCCGACCCTGTTCGAGGGGGTCGAGTTCCCGTCGGCCACCGACTACGCCGAGGTCGACGCCGGCACCTACCCGGTGCAGGTGAAGGCGGCCGGCGGCGACGACGTGCTGCTGGAGGCCAGCCTGCCGGTCAAGGCGGGCACCGTCTACTCGGTGGCGGCCGTCGGCGGGGCCGGCAAGGACGCCGAGCTGCTGCCGATCGTCGACGCCACCGGCGCCGGCCAGGCGCCCCACGGCGGCATCGCCACCGGCGCCGGCGGGACCGCCCCCGGCGGCACCGCCATCCCGGGCGTGCGCCTGGTCCTGGCCGGAGCGGCCGTGCTCGCCATGGCCGGGCTCGGCGCCAGCGTGCTGCTGCGCCGGCGTGCCAGCGACTGACCGCCGGGTCGCCGCCGGGCTGGCGTCGCTGACGCTGGCCCTGGTCCTCGGGGCGTGCGGGGAGCCTCCCGCACGCCCCGAGGCGTCGCCGTCGACCGCCCCCACGACCAGCACGGCCACGCCCACGACCACCTCCCGGGCGGCCGCCCCGTCCACGACCCGGCCGCTCCGGCCTTCGCCGCCGGTGGCGGTCGAGATCCCCTCCATCGGCGTGTCCAGCCGCCTCATCCGCCTGGGGCTGAACGCGGACGGGACCATGGAGGTGCCGCGGGACTACGGCGTGGCCGGCTGGTTCACCGGCGGGGCCATGCCCGGCGAGGACGGCCCGGCGGTCATCTCCGGCCACGTCGACTCCAGGTCGGGCCCGGCCGTCTTCTACCGGCTGCGGGACCTGGGCCGCGGCGACACCGTCCGGGTGCGGCGGGCCGACGGCCGCTGGCTGCGCTTCGAGGTCACCGGCTCGGCCCGCTACGCCAAGGCCGCCTTCCCCACCGACGCCGTCTTCGGCCCCGTCACCGGCCCGGTCCTGCGCCTGATCACCTGCGGCGGCGCCTTCGACCGGTCGAGCGGCCACTACCTGGACAACGTGGTCGTGACCGCCCGGCCGGCCGGTGCCTCCTAGTCGGCGATCCGCAGGGCCACCGCCGGGCTGATCCTGGCCGCCTGGCGGGCCGGCCAGGCGGTGGCGGCCAGGGAGGCGGCCGCCGTGGCCAGGACCAGCACCGAGATCGACATCCAGGGGATCGGGAACGCGACCCCGGTCGCCTGCAGCTCGTCGTCGTTGCGGAACAGCAGGTAGCTGGTGACGATCGACAAGGCGGTGCCGAGCAGGATGCCCTCGAGGGCGACGAAGGTGCTCTCCAGCAGGAACGCCCGCCGGACGACCCGGGCCGGGAAGCCGAGGGCCCGCAGCACGCCGACGGTGCGGCGGCGCTCGCGCACGGCCCGGACCATGACCACGCCCAGGCCGGCAACGCCGACGACCAGGCCGAGGGCCAGGAAGCCCTGGAGGAGCTGGAAGAAGGAGCGGTTGGCGGCGTAGTCCTGCTCGACCACGTGCCGCATGCGGGTCGCGACCAGGCCCTGGGGCAGGAACTCGCCCTGGAGGTCGGCGGCAACGGCCCGGTCGGAGACGCCGGGGGCGAGCGCCAGCAGCGCCCCCGACGGCCGCGCCCTGGCCCCGAACTGCTCCCGGAGCCCGCCGGCGGCCAGCACCAGCGGGCTGGCGGGCAGCTCGCCGCCGCCCTCGAACGCGGTCGAGTCGGCCAGGACGCCGGCGACGGTCTTGCGCTCGGAGCGGCCGGTGCCCGGGTCGGTCAGGGTCAGGCTGTCGCCCGGGTGCCAGGTGGCGTGGGCCATGCCGCTCTCCTCGTAGCCCAGGTACTGGTCGACGACCACATAGCGGGGGTCGGCCAGCACCGTGCGCCAGACGGCCCGGTCGTCGCCGAGGCGGTCCAGCCGGGCGTCCAGGGGGAACAGGCCGTGGGTGGCCAGGGCCGCGGTGGCCCCGACGGCCGCCGCCGGGACGGCCTTGGCCGCGCCGGGCATGCCGGCCACCTCGGCCTCGGCCGTCTCCAGGGGCGCGACCCCGGCCACCTGGCCGGCGAAGCGGCCCCCGGCCAGGCGGGCCGCCGGGTCGGTGACCGGCGCCTGGCTGTTCCAGTCGACCCGGAGGGCGTAGCCGCCGGAGGCGGTCGCCACCGCCCGGTCCACGCCCGCGTTGATCACCGTCCCCAGCACCGAGATCAGCACCAGGGTGAACACCACCAGGCCGTACATGCTGAGGGTGGCCCCGGTCCGGAAGCGCCTGGCCACCGGGTAGGCGACGGCCAGGCGGGCCGACAGGCCGGAGGCCGACGGGCGGGCCAGCAGCGGCCGCCCCAGGCGCAGCAGCAGCTCCTGGTTCTGGCTGACCAGCAGCACGGCCGAGAAGGTCAGCACCACCCCAAGGACCACGAAGGTGGCGGTGGAGCTGTTGTCGAGCAGCTCGGGCCGGACGGTGTTGGCGACCAGCCCCCAGCCGAGCACGGCCAGCGACGCGCCGGTGTAGACGGCCCGCCGGGGCAGCAGCCGGACCAGCAGCGGGCACAGCGCGGCCACGGCCAGGGCCGGGTACAGGTAGGTGCCGACCCCATCGCTGCCGGCGACGGCGACCACCGCGGCCGCCCCGAGCCCGGCCGCGGCCAGGGTCGAGGCCAGCACCCAGCGCCGCTTGAGCGGGCGGCCGGTCCCGGGCGGCAGGTCGCGGATGGCGGCGATGATGTTGACCCGGCTGATGCGGACGCTGGTCAGGGCGACGGTCAGGAACGCGATCAGGAAGCCGGCCGCGAACCCGTTGACCAGGCTGGTCGAGGTGACGGTGAAGGCCAGCTCGGGCACGCCCTCCTCGGTGAAGCCGGCGAAGATCCGGGCCGTGACCTCGACCACGGCCCAGCCGACGCCCAGCCCGGCGACCAGGCCGAGGGCGGCGGCGACGAGCGCGTACACGGTGCCTTCGAGCACGAAGCCGCGGACCAGCCGGCCCCGGCGCATGCCGACCGCCCGCAGCATGCCGAGCTCGCTCTTGCGCTCCTCGGCCAGCATCACGAACACGTTCACCAGCAGGAGCACGCCGGCGATGATGGCGAAGCTGCCGACGAACAGGAACAGGGCGCCGAACTCGGCCCCGATCAGCTCGGCCTCGTCCAGCAGCTCCCGCTTGGGGGTGGCGACGGCCGTGCCCTGGCGGGCCAGCGGCCCCAGGGCGGCCTGGAGCTTGCCCTTGACCTGGTCGCTGGCGGCGGCGCCGCCCTCGACCCCGCCGGCGTTGGAGACCAGCGTGAGGGTCTCGGGCCCGGCCCGGGGGCCGGCGGGCCCGGCCACCCGCCCGATGGTGCCCGGCTCGACCAGGGCGCCGCGCTCGCCGAACCCGGCCAGCCCCCGCGCCGGCACGACCCTGGCCACCTCCAGCTCCAGCGGGCGGCCGTACAGGTGGAAGGTGAGCCGGTCGCCGGGGCGGGCGTCAAGGGCGCCGGCCAGGGCGTCGCTCAGGACCACCCGGCCTGGCCCGGGGCTGGGCCCGGCCAGGGGCGACCCCGGGCCCTCGAAGCGGGCCGCGGCCGCGAAGTCGAGCTCGAGCACGGTGGCCTGGGGCTCGCCCTTGCCGCCGTTGGTCACGGCGGCGCCGTGGCGCCGGACGGTGAGGAGGCCGTCGATCGCGGGGTCGCCGCGCAGGGGCTCGAGCCGGCGGGCCGCCGCCGCGCCCTGGGCCGGGTCGGAGGAGCTGACCACCTCGTCGACCACGCCCAGGTAGCGGTAGGCGTTCTGCTTGAAGGAGTGGTCGAGGGTGTCGCCGACGACCAGGCTGCCGACGATGATGGCCGTGCCCAGCACCGAGCCGGCCACGACCAGGGCGGCCTCGGCCCGGCGGCGGTTGACCTGGCGCAGGGCGAGCCGGCGGGTCAGCGGGCCCCGCAGGGCCAGCAAGACGGTCACGAGCAGGCCGGCGCCGCCCAGGCCGACCAGATACGGGGTCAGGTTCGGGTACACGGTCAGCTCCCCACCGACGCCAGCGGGCGCCGCTCGTCGCCGATCAGGTGGCCGTCGCGCATGCGCACGACCCGGCCGGCCGAGCCGCCGATGGCCGGGTCGTGGGTGACCAGCACGATCGTCTGGCCCTCCTGGCGGTTGAGCTCGTGCAGCAGGGCGACGACCTGGTCGGCCATGGCGGTGTCGAGGTTGCCGGTGGGCTCGTCGGCCCAGACGATCGCCGGCCGGGAGGCGAGGGCGCGGGCGATCGTGACCCGCTGCTGCTCGCCGCCGGACAGCTGGTTGGGCCGGTGGCCGGTGCGGTGGCCGAGCCCGACCCGGTCCAGCATGGCCACCGCCCTGTCCCGGGCCCGCCGGGCCGGGACGCCGTTGAGGAGCAGGGGCAGCTCGACGTTCTCGGCCGCGCTGAACACCGGGATGAGGTTGAAGGCCTGGAAGATGAAGCCCATGGCCCGGGCCCGGTGGCTGGTGCGGCGGGCGTCGGTCATGGCGAACAGGTCCTGGCCCTCGACCAGCACCCGGCCGCCGTCGATGTCGTCCAGCCCCGACAGGCAGTTCAGCAGCGTCGTCTTGCCCGAGCCGCTCGGGCCCATCACGGCGACCAGCTCGCCGCGCCGCACCTCCAGGTCGAGGCCGGCGAGGGCCTCGACCTCGATGCCACCGGTCCGGTACACCTTGCGCACCCGCTCGGCGACGAGCAGGGGCTCGGCCTGGCCGTTCTCGTTCACGTCCGCTCCTCGGGCTCGGGGTCGTCTCGAGAAGCAAGCCTGGGGCCCGGCCGCCGCCGCGACCATCCGGGATGCCCCCGGAAGATCCCCCAGCCAGCCCCCGCCGGGCTCAGGGGTTTCCCCGGGGGGGCCGGCTCAGCCGGGACGCCGGAAGGCCAGCTCGGCCAGGGGGAGGCGCAGCTCGAAGCGGGCACCCGGGCCGGGCGGGACCGGGTCGGTGAGCAGCAGCTCCCCGCCCTGGGCGTTGGCCAGCTGGCGGGCGATGTAGAGCCCCAGGCCGACCCCGCCGGCCCGGCGGGTGGCGCCGGAGTCGAGCTGGGTGAAGCGCTCGAAGATGCGCTCGCGGTCGGCCGGCGGTACCCCGGGCCCGGTGTCGGTGACCGACAGCACGGCCTGGGCCCCGACCCGCCGCGCCTCGACCCGGATCGGCGCCTTGTCGGGGGCGTGCTTGGCCGCGTTGTCGAGCAGGTTGCCCAGCACCTGCAGGATCGCCTCGGGCAGGGCCCGGACGGGCAGGACCTCCCGGGCCTCCAGCACCAGCTGGCGGGCCGGGTAGGCGGCCCGGGCCACGGCCACGGCGTCGCGGGCCGCCGCGGCCGCGTCGACCACCGGCCGCTCGGCCGGCTCGTGGCCGCTGCGCTCCAGCCGGGCGGCCAGCAGGAGCTGCTCGATCTGGAGCTTGAGCCGGTCCCCCTGGCGGACGGCCATGTCGACCAGCTCCTGGCGCTGGGGGTCGGTGAGCTGGCCCTCGCGGGCGCTCAGGGTGGCCAGGGCCCCCAGCATCCCGGCCAGGGGGGTGCGCAGCTCGTGGGAGACGGCCGCCAGCAGGTCGTCCTTGAGCCGGTCGCTCTCCCGCAGCTGCTCGACCAGCGCCTGCTGGGCCTCGACCAGCCGGGCCTTCTCGGCGGCCACGGCCCTCGCCTCCTCGGCCGCCTGCTCGGCGACGACCCGCCGCTCCTCGGCCTCCTCGGCGGTCCGGAGGGCGTCCCGGACGGCGATCAGGGGCAGCAGCACCAGCGGCACCAGGCCGATGCTCAGCTCGGCCACCGCCACCATGATCGGGGCCATGGCGAAGACCATCGTGTACGGCCAGGCCTCGGCCCGGATGCACTCCTTCAGGTCGGCGACGAAGTGCCGCCCGTGGGCGAGGGTCGTGACCACGCCGACCAGCACGAGATTGCCGACGAAGAAGACGCAGGCGGCCACGACGAAGGCCGGGAGGTCCTGGACGGCGAAGGGGTGGTCGCCGCCCAGGAGCTCGTAGACGCTGCCGGCGACGACCATGAGCAGGCCGTACTGGCCGACGTTGAACACCAGCTTCTCGAACGCGGCCCGGCGGAGCATTTCGGAGATGAGGACGACCAGGACCAGGGCGACGACGGCCGCCGTCGTGCCCAGACTGAGCAGGACGGCGAACGCGAACGCCTCGACGGTCGTGACGTACTTGGTCCCTCCGGCGACGTTCGAGAGGATCGGCAACGACTCCATGACCAGCATGCTGGTCAGCAGCACCCAGAACAGCGGTGGCTGCTGCAGCACGGTCGCCGGCCCGTCGCCGAGCACCAGCAGCGCGACCAGGATGAGCCCGACCGCCGAGACGGTCAGCACGTAGGCGAACAGCGCTGGTGAGCGGTGGTACGCGATCATCGTGACCAACCAGCAAGACGGGACAGACCGGCGAGCGGGGCGCTAGCACACCATGTCGGTCGATCCTTGTCGAGCGTTTCAGCGCTGCCGCCACGAGCGGGTCGCTAGGCCCACTTCGAGCCGGCGCCGAGGGCGGCGGCCAGCGCGGCCAGCGCGGCCAGCGTCCAGGCCGCACGGGCCAGACGGTACCTAAGGTGCGTCATGCCTCATTCACCTCCTCCCTGAGCGGCGGGGTGGAGGAGGCAACCTCCAGGCTGCAACGCGCAGTATAGGACGAACCCGCAGATCAACCCCACACGGGTGGCGCGGGTAGGATGCGCCTGGCGGCCGCCACCGACAGGGAGAGGAACCATGAACGCCGACTCCACCCTTGCCTCCTACCTCCGCACCGTCTGCCCCGACGCCGACCTCAGCGGGGTCAGGTCCGACACGCTCGCCTTCGCCGCCGCCATGGACGTGGTCGGCGACGTGGCGCCCGAGATCGCCGGGGCGATCGCGGCCGAGCTGGCCGACCAGCGGGCCAACCTCAAGCTGATCGCCTCGGAGAACTTCGCCTCGCCGGCGACCCTGCTGGCCATGGGCAACTGGCTGTCGGACAAGTACGCCGAGGGCTCGCCCGGGCACCGCTTCTACGCCGGCTGCGACAACGTCGACACCATCGAGAGCCGGGCCGTGGAGCTGGCCAAGGGCCTGTTCGGCAGCGACCACGCCTACGTCCAGCCCCACAGCGGCATCGACGCCAACCTGGTGGCCTTCTGGGCCATCCTGACCAGGCGGGTCGAGGGGCCGGTGCTGGAGCGGACCGGGGCCAAGGACCTCCAGTCCCTGCCGGACGCCGACTGGGAGTCGCTCCGGCGCGAGCTGGGCAACCAGCGGCTGCTCGGCATGGCCCTCGACGCCGGCGGCCACCTCACCCACGGCTTCCGGCCCAACGTGTCCGGGAAGCTGTTCGAGATCGCCCGCTACACCGTCGACCCGGACACCGGGCTGCTCGACTACGACCAGGTGCGCAAGCAGGCCGAGAGCTTCCGGCCGCTGGTCCTGCTGGCCGGCTACAGCTCCTATCCGCGCAAGATCAACTTCCGCATCTTCCGGGAGATCGCCGACGAGGTCGGGGCCGTGTTCATGGTCGACATGGCCCACTTCGCCGGGCTGGTCGCCGGCAAGGTGTTCAGCGGCGACTTCGACCCGGTGGCCCACGCGCACGTGGTCACCACCACCACCCACAAGACGCTGCGCGGCCCGCGGGGCGGGATGGTGCTGTGCACCGAGGAGTTCGGCCCGGTCGTCGACCGCGGCTGCCCGCTGGTCCTGGGCGGGCCGCTGGGCCACATCATGGCCGCCAAGGCGGTCGCCCTGACCGAGGCCTCCCGGCCGGAGTTCGCCGGCTACGCCCAGCGGATCGTCGACAACGCCGCCACCCTGGCCGACGCCCTCCAGCAGCAGGGGGCGACGGTGATCACCGGCGGCACCGACAACCACCTGCTCCTGGTGGACGCCCGCCCCTATGGCCTCACCGGCCGTCAGGCCGAGACCGCCCTGCGCGAGGCCGGCATTACCCTCAACCGCAACGTCATCCCCTTCGACCCGAACGGCTCCTGGTACACCAGCGGCCTGCGACTCGGCACCCCGGCCGTGACCACCCTCGGCATGGGCGCCGACGAGATGCGCGAGGTCGCCTCGATCGTCCACACGGTTCTGGAATCCACCACCGCCGTCCCCGATTCCAAGGCCAAGTACGAGCTCGACGGGTCCGTCCGCGACCAGGCCAGGCGCCGGGCCGGCGACCTGCTGGATCGGTTCCCGCTGTACCCGGGGATCGCGCTGTAGCCGTCAGGCGGCGATGTCGGCCAGGACCTGCTCCACGGTGCGCCTGGCCGACGCGACGAACCCAGGGTTGGTCTCGGCGTAGTACGGGATGATCAGGGCCGCCTGGTGGAGGGCGTAGCCGCGGGCCCGCTCCCAGGTGCCGTCGTCGACCCCGAGGCCGCGCCGGAACACCGCCCGCCCGGCCGGGCCGAACACGCTCCAGGCGGCGACCACGTCGGCGGCGGGGTCGCCGGCCCCGGCGGCGCCGAAGTCGATGACCGCCCGGAGCCGGCCGCCGCGGACGAGCAGGTTGGGCCGGAGGAGGTCGCTGTGGATCCACACCGGCGGCCCGCTCCACGCCGGCGCCCGGAGGGCGCGCTCCCAGGCGGCGGTGGCGGCGGCGCCGTCGATCACCTCCCGGGCCGAG
>DASUPQ010000176.1 GCA_036280995.1 Actinomycetota bacterium
GACCAGACCTCCTCGGTGACGAACGGCAGCACCGGGGCGAACAGCCGTACCTGCGTCTCCAGGGCCAGCCGCAGGGCGCCGACGGCCGAGGCCTGGCCGGCCGGCCCGGCCTCCCCGTAGGCCCGGCCCTTGACCAGCTCCAGGTAGTGGTCGCAGAAGGTCCAGAAGAAGGTCTCGCACGCCTCCAGGGCCCGGGCCGGCTCGTACGCCTCGAAGGCGGCGGTGGCCTCGTCGACCACCCCGGCCAGCCCGGCCAGCATGGCCCGGTCCAGGGACTCGGTGGCCTCGGCGGCGGCCAGCCCGTCCAGGGTGAGGACGAACCGGGAGGCGTGCAGCAGCTTGGTGGCCAGGCGGCGGCCGACCCGCAGCTGGCCCTCGTCCAGGGTGGTGTCGACCCCGGCCCGCTTGCTGGCCGCCCAGTAGCGGACGGCGTCGGCGCCGAACCGCTCCAGGGCGTCCCCGGGGGTGAGGGCGTCGCCCCGGGACTTGGCCAGCTTGCGCCGGTTGGGGTCGACCACCCAGCCGGCGATGACGGCGTGCGCCCACGGCACCGTGCCGTGCTCCACGTGCGCCCGGGCCAGCGAGTAGAACAGCCAGGTGCGGATGATGTCGTGACCCTGGGGCCGCAGGTCCATGGGGAACACGCGGGCGAACAGGTCGGGGTCGTCCACCCAGCCGCCGGCGATCTCGGGGGTGATGGCCGAGGTCGCCCAGGTGTCCATCACGTCGGGGGCGCCGACGAAGCCGCCGGGGCGGCCGCGGTCGGCCTGGAGGTAGCCGTCGGGCACGTCGGTGGACGGGTCGACCGGCAGCCGGGCCTCGTCGGGGACCAGCGGCCGGTCGTGGTCGACGGCGCCGTCGGGGCCGACCCGGTACCAGAGCGGGAACGGCACCCCGAAGAAGCGCTGGCGGCTGATGCACCAGTCGGCCGAGAGCCCGTCGACCCAGTTCTGGAAGCGGCTGCGCATCCACTCCGGGTGCCAGGACAGCTCGCTCCCCCTGGCCAGCAGGGCGTCCTTGAGGCTGACGGTGCGGACGAACCACTGGCGGCTGGTCAGGATCTCCACCGGCTGGCTGCCGTGCTCGTAGAACTTGACCGTCTGGGTGACCCGGGCCGGGGGCGCGGCCAGGGCGCCGGCCTGGCGCAGCATCCCCGCCACCCGCTCCCTGGCCTGGCGGACGGGCAGGCCGGCGAGCTGGTCGGCGGCCCGCTGGGCGGCCGCCGGGTCGGCGCACTCGAACCCGGGCGAGCCCCAGGCGACCGGCCGGATGGTCCCGTCCGGGTCCAGCACCGGCCGCATGGGCAGGCCCAGGTCGCGCCACCAGACCAGGTCGGTCGGGTCGCCGAAGGTGCAGAGCATAGCGATGCCGGTGCCCTTCTCGGGGTCGGCCAGCCGGTGGGCCAGCACCGGCACCTCGGCCCCGAACAGGGGGGTGCGGACGGTGCCGCCCTGGAGGGCGCGGAAGCGGTCGTCGTCGGGGTGGACGACCAGGGCCACGCAGGCGGCCAGCAGCTCCGGCCGGGTCGTCTCGACCTCGACCGCCCGACCAACCGGGGCACCCCTTCGGGGTTCCCCGGACCCTTCCCTGTCGAAGCGCAGCCGGTAGGACCTGCCCTCGACCTCGCGGTCCTCCAGCTCGGCCTGGGCGACGGCGGTGTGGAAGTCGACCTCCCACAGGGTCGGGGCGTCGGCCTGGTAGGCCAGGCCCTTGGCCAGCAGGCGCAGGAAGGCCCGCTGGGAGGCCCGCCGGGCCTGCTCGCCGATGGTGGCATAGGTCAGCGACCAGTCGACCGACAGCCCGAGGCGGCGGAAGACGGCCTCGAAGGCCTGCTCGTCCTCCATGGTGAGCTGGCTGCAGAGCTCGACGAAGTTGGGCCGGGACACGGCGATCGGCTGCCGGGAGGGCCACTCGGGCGCCTCGAAGGCCGGCTTGTAGGGCAGCGACGGGTCGCAGCGGACCCCGAAGTGCTGCTGGACCCGGCGCTCGGTCGGCAGGCCGTTGTCGTCCCAGCCCATCGGGTAGAACACCGCCCGGCCGCGCATGCGCTGGAACCGGGCGACCACGTCGGTCTGGGTGTAGGAGAAGGCGTGGCCCAGGTGCAGCGAGCCGCTGACCGTCGGCGGCGGGGTGTCGATCGAGAACACCTCGACCCGGGAGCGGGTGCGGTCGAAACGGTAGACGCCGCTGCGCGCCCACCGGTCGGACCACTTGCGCTCGAGCCCGTCCAGGGTCGGCTTGGTCGGCGGCTTCGGCTCCATGAGGCGGTTACCTTACCCGCGCCTCCGGTGCCCGCGCCGTCAGTCCAGCCGCAGGCCCATGATGATCGCGTCCCACAGCTCGCCCGAGCGGCGCCGGTAGTGGCGGTGCAGGTAGCCCTCGCGCTGGAAGCCGAACCGCTCGTAGAGGGCGATGGCGGCGGCGTTGTGGGGCCAGACCTGGAGGGCG
>DASUPQ010000177.1 GCA_036280995.1 Actinomycetota bacterium
GTTCGCCCACGGCACCAGAGGGCAGGTACATGACTGGGGGGTGATCGCCACACCGTGGGGCTTTGCGCCCGAGGAGATCGGTGTCGAGGTGCAGCTGTGGCAGGGTGACCAGGACGACCGGGTCCCAGCCCACCACGCCGAGTTCCTGGCCGCCGCGATCCCCCACAGCCGCCTCAGGATCCTCCCCGGACAGGGCCACATGATCGCCTTCACCTGCATCGAGCAGGCACTGGGGGAGCTGACGGCCAGCGAGGTCACCCACCACGCCGGCTCCACGTGATCCTGGCCGAGGAGGTGAGGCGGCCAACCGCTTCAGCGGTTAAGCGATCCTCTCGCCGGTCGATGAGAGCGGGCGCCCTTTGCCAGGCGCTTCAGCGGCGACCTGGCGGCATGAGCGCCACCGGGATGCCTGGGAGGCGTGCGCTGCTGAAGCAGTGGCGGCCCTGGGCGTTCAGGGCAACGTTGGCTCGCCGGCGAAGCCAGCCGTCAACTGCTGACCGCCCCAAGGGTCCTGTAGGGTCAGTGGCCAGGTCGCGGCGGGTGAACAGCCTCCCGCCCACCGCCAGCACGGCCAGCACCAGCAGCAGGCCCACACCCAGGCCGTGCTGCAACGGGTCGTTGCCGGGTCTTCCTAGATGTGGCCTGCGAGCGCGGTGTCTGCATGGCAACTGGCTTTGGGGGCCGATGGCCCTCGAGGCAAAGCACGCCGTTGCGGCCTGATCCGAAAATTCACGGTGCGTAGGCGCGCGGCAGCACCCGGCGCAGCGCAGCGGAGCCGGGTCCAGGCCGGGTGGATGGTTACCGGGTCAGGCGGCGGGTTCCAGGGTGACCTTGTAGCCCAGGGCCTCCAGCTGGCGGACGTGGTTGCGCTTGGTGCGGTCAGCGTTGATGCGGGTGTCGTAGAAGCCGGCGCCGAGGTCGTGGTAGTGGGCGGTGGGGTCGGCCAGCAGGTGCCAGACGATGACCAGGATGGAGCGGCCGACCGCCACGATGGCGCACTTGGCGCCGCGGCGTCGGGCGATGCGCCGGTAGCGCTCGCCCAGGAAGGTGTTGGTCCGCCCGGCGGCCACGGCGGCCTCGCCCAGCACCCGGGCAAGGTACGGGTTGCCGTGGCCGGTGGTGGCCTTGGCTTTGGTCTTGCCCGCCGACTGCTTGACCCCAGGGGCGTAGCGAGCCCAAGAGGCAAGGTGCGCAGGGGTCGGGAACCGGCCCATGTCGGTGCCGATCTCGGCGATGATGACCTGCGCGGCGGTGCGGCCGACCCCACAGATCTCATCCAGCCGGTCGACCGCCGCCCCAAAAGGGGCGATCTCGGCCTCGATCTTGCGGTCGAGTTCGGCGATGTCGGCGCTGGCCCGATCGATGCGCGACAGCATCGTCTTGAGCAGGAAGGCGTGATGGTCGCTGAAACGGCCGGTGAACGCCTCCTCCAGCTGGCCGAGCTTGGCGCGCAGCCGGGTGCGTGCCAGCTGCGCCAGCCGCTTGGGATCACGCTCGCCTTGGATGAGGGCGGCCAGCATGGCCCGGCCCGAGACCCCGAAGATGTCGCTGGCGACCACCGAGAGTTTGATCTGGGCGTCCTCCAGCAGCTTCTCCACCCGCTGCTTCTCGGCGGTGCGCACTGCGACCAGATCAGCCCGGTAGCGGGTCAGGTCCCGCAGTTGGCGGATCGGCGGGGGTGGCACGAAGCTGGGCCGCAGCATGCCCCGCTCGGCCAGCTCGGCCAGCCACACCGCATCCAGCTTGTCGGTCTTGGGCCGACCCGGCAGGTGCTTGACCTCGCGGGCGTTGACCAGCCAGACCTCCAACCCCTGGGCCTCCAGCAGATAGAACGGGGCCTTCCAGTAGTCGCTGGTGGCCTCCATCACCACCCGGGTCACCCCCAGCTCGGCCAGCCGGTCGGCCAGCTGAAGCAGCGAGCGGGTCATCGTGGCGTAGGTGGTGACCTCCTGCAGCCGCTTGCCCCGCCTGCCCTGGCCGGGCACGCGGATGCAGCAGGTCAGCTCCTTCTTGCCGATATCCAACGCCGCCACCCGGGCGATGATCTCCTCGGTCTGGTTGGTCTCCTCCAGCACCCGGCCTCCTCCCCGTGCGGTCAACAACGATGGTTGCCCGCAGGAGCCACAGGGACAGGGCGAAGCTGATCCGCGTGCTCAAGGCAACACTGAAGGGCCCACAGCGCGGCTCCCAGCGTCCGACTTAGCTCCGGCCTCACCGACCAAAGAGCAACGACGTCAGCGGGCAACCGGCCCCATTTTCAGTCCGGAACGGGCCTCCCGACAGGGAGATCAAGGACTTAGATGTAGATGCTGTCGCGGGTCACGCCAGCCAGGGCGGCGGCCCGGTCGTGGGCCATGACGCTCGCCACGGCGGCGTCGATCTTCCGAGGTGAGTCGCGGCGTTCC
>DASUPQ010000178.1 GCA_036280995.1 Actinomycetota bacterium
TCCTCGGCCGGTTCCCGTCCGCTCAGATCGATCTCGACGCGATAGCTCTCGGTCTGGATCAGCGCCGAGCGGGCCTTGGCTTCGGCGCGGGTGAGGTTGTCGGGAAACATGTCGTCGATCCTGTCATGCCCCGCCGACAGGTCGGTGGCTCTGACCCGCGCCGGGTGTGCGTCAGGTTTGTGGTGTGGCCCAGAGGATGTGGTCGCGTTGGGACTGGTGCAGGGTGCGTAGGGCGAGGACGGGGTCGAGTCCGTCGATGGTCCAGTGCATGCCGGCTCGTTTAGCGCGTTGTTTGACGATGGTGTTGCAGGCTGACTCCACGGCGCCAGAGCCGATGTAGTAGCCGTTGGCGTGGAAGTCGGCGTACTGCATGCGGTGGTGGTTGGTGGTGAAGTACCCGACTTCGGTGGCGGCGGGTTTGACCAGGTCGGGCGCCTGCTGGGGCAGGTCGAGTTGGTCGACGACGGCGGCGATCGCGGCGGTCTGGCCGAGGTCGAGGTGGTCGGCCAGGTCGTGCTCGAAAGCGGTGGGATCGGCCAGCACGGGGGTGAGGATCTTGGCCAGGTCGGCGAGGTGTTCGCGAGCGTGGAAGTAGTCCACGATCTGGGTGGCGTGAGTGAAGTGCTGGTCGGCGATGGCCCAGATCCATTTGGCGCCGTCGCCCAGGATGATCGGCTGTCGGATCTGGTCGAACCCCCGGCGGCGGTACTCGGCTTTGGCGTGGGTGGCGAAGGTGGCGGCGGCCTCGAAGGTGGAGATGTAGGTGGCTGAGCCCGGGTCCTGCATGGGTTCGCCGGTTACCGGATCGCGGTGGGACTGGGTGAAGAAGCAGCCGATCTTGACTTCGCGGGTGCGGGCCCTGCCGTCGGGACTCTTGCCGGGCCGGTCCTGACACTCACGCGGCAGGATCGGGGCGCCGGTGCCGTCCAAGACGATGTAGCACAGGTCCGGCCCGTCGGTTCCGGCTGCCGGGACGGGGCCGGGTACGGCGGCGGCGTGCTCGGTGTCGATCAGGTCGCGGGCGCGGGCGCCTTGGGCGCGGGTGGTGCGGGCCAGGGTGGAGGTCGAGGCCAGGTCCAGCCCGGTCACGGTGGCGATGAACTGTCTGGACTTGTCATAGGGCATCTCGGCGCCGGCCAGGGCGCAGGCCCGGGCCAGGCCCGGCGACAAGCTGGTGCCGGTGATGCCCAGCCGGGCGTCCAGGGGAGCGAACCCGTGCCGGCAGGTGCCGCAGTGGTAGTAGCCGCGGGCCACCTCAAGGCCGCCGAGCAGGGTCCGGACCGTCTTGGTGCGCCGGGCCACCAGCCGCACCGCGTGGCCGGCGCCGGAGTCGGTGTCGGGGTCGGCGTCGGGGCAGCAGGTGCGGGCCGGGGTGTGCGCTCCGGCCCAGTCCACGACCCCGGCCACCGCGGCCAGCCCGATCTGCGCGGCCGATTGCTGAGCCGCGCGCTCGATCGCCTCCAAGACTCCCTGGCCACCGTGCTGGCCACCGCCTTGCATGAGCCCGGCCGCGGTGTGCACCAGTCGGCGGGCCTCATCGGCGGCCAGCTCGGCGACCTGGTCAGCCAGCGCGCTCAGCGCTTCCTGGTCGTAAGCCCCCCTTTTTCCCCGCCACGGTCAGCGGGGTCGGCGGGCCTGTCGCGGCGCGCCGGTGGCCCGACTCGCGCCTTGCACAGCGCCTCGTTGATCTCGACGTAGTCCTCAACCAGAGCGGCGAACTGGGCGTAGTTGTCCAGCTCGGCGCGGACCTGATCGATCTGGTCGACCGGGATGTACTGCCCGCGCGAACCGCCCGGCCCCTTGACCGTGCGGGTCCACAACCCGCGTGGGCCGTGGCCCTGCTCACCCGGGCGGGCGCAGCGGCACGTAGCACGCCCGCACTTGCGGTAGCCCACCTGCAACGACCCGCGCCGGAACTGTGGCACCGCGGCGATCCGGTCCAACACCAGCGAGCGCAGCTCCTCGAGTTGGCGAGCCGTCATCGACGAGTAGTCCTTGCCCATCGCGCGCCCTCCCAATGCTGATTATGTAACCCACAATCAGAATATGGATTGAGCAGCACAAACGCATCGACGACACGTCCATGACTCACACCCCCCGCGCCGGCGGCTGTGACCCCTCTGCAGGAGGCTCGACGTTGGTCGGCGGAGGGCGCAGGACACTGCGCCGGACTGGCCGACGACGCCTGCAGGTGTACGTAGGGTGGGGGCATGGCGAAGGGCAAGGCGGACAAGAAGTCGGTCAAGAAGGACGGCAAGGCGAAGCGCAAACCCGCGAAGAAGGCGAAGATCATCGCCGGGGGCGCGGCGACCCCGAGCCCGACGACGGTGAGTCAACGGGTCGCCGCCGAACCCACGATCGTCGACTTCTGGTTCGATCCGACCTGCCCGTGGGCCTGGCTGACGTCACGCTGGATACTCGAGGTCGAAGCGGTCCGCCCGGTCAAGGTCGTCTTCCACGTG
>DASUPQ010000179.1 GCA_036280995.1 Actinomycetota bacterium
CTCGAACGGACCCGGCACGGCGCCGGCGTTGCGCCGCCAGGAGCGGATCCGCTCCCAGGAGGGGTCGCGGCGGGCGGTCAGTACCGCACCGGCCAGCACGTCGCTGTGGCCGTTGAGGTACTTGGTGGCCGAGTGGACCACCAGGTCGGCGCCCAGCTCCAGGGGTCGGGTGAGCACCGGGGTCGCCACGGTGTTGTCGACCGCCACCCGGGCCCCGGCGGCGTGGGCCACCTGGCAGATGCCGGCTAGGTCGGTGATCTCCCACATCGGGTTTGCCGGCGTCTCGACCCACACCAGCCGGGTGCGGCCCGGACGGATCGCCGACCCGACGGCCGCCAGGTCGGTGGCGTCCACGAACTCCACGTCCAGGCCCCAGGTGAGCGCGAACTCGGCCAGCCACTTGCGCACCCCCCAATACAGCACCCGGGAGACCAGCACGTGATCACCCGGCAATAGGGCCTGGAAGATCGCCGTGGCGGCCGCCATCCCGGAGGCGAACAGCGCGCAGGCGCAGCCGGCACCCTCCAGCGCGGCCAGCAGGCCCTCGGCGGTCTCGTAGGTCGGGTTGTCGGCGCGGGTGTAGACGCGGTCCTGCGGGTAGGAGCCGTCCGGCTGCTGCTCGTAGTTGGTCGAGGGGTTCAGCACCGGCGTCAGCCCGCCCGACACCGGGTCGGCCTGGCCGAGGGCCTGGGCGGCCAAGGTCTCCGGTGACAGGGACGGTGGTGGTTGCATCGGCCCGTGGCCTCCTTCGCGGGGTGTCGCAGTTCATCGAGGTCGGTGATGGCCTGGGCAGGATGACACGGGGTTGATCCGGAGACTGGATCACGAGCGAGCGTAGGCGAGGGCATCCTCAAGACTCATGGTGCGTCCTTGCGCCCACGCTCGGTCGATCTGGGTGTCGGTGAGCTGTCGTCGGGCAGCATCTCGTGGATGCTCAGTCACCCACCGGCCCGACTCCACCGTGAGCCCACCGCCCACGGACTCACGAAGGCGGTCGGCGGCACCGGCCACCACGACCGCTCGTTCGGGCTGTCCGAGGGCCGCCGCCGCCTGTCCCAACCGATCCAGGTCGAGGGCCACCCCGGCTAGATCTCCCAGCTCCACGGCGATCTCGAGGCATTCCCGCAGCTCATCCTCGGCCTGCTGGTAGCGGCCCTGCAGCATGGAGGTGAGGGCCAGGGTGCGCAGGATCTGGCTCTCGTACCACCGCTCGCCCAGGGCGCGGGTCCCGGCCAGACACTGCTCGCCGTAGGCGCGGGAGCCGTCGAGGTCTCCGGCGAACAGCCGCATCATTTGCGAGGTCGCCAAGCCCAAGCCGATCGCGAGCGGTTCTGGGTGCTCGGCGATGATGGCCTGGAACTGCTGTTCGATGGGTGCTGCGGCCTGCAGCTCGCCTCGATGGCAGGCCAGGGTGAAGGCCACCCCGAACAGGGCTTCCAGCTCCAGCCACCAGTCCTTCAGGCCCTTGGCCAGCTCCCGGGCGTGGCCGTAGGCGGCCTCGGCCGCGTCCCAGTCGCCCTGCCAGTAGCAGAGGCCGGCAAGGCCGATCAGGGCCTTGGCCCGCGCCATGCTGGCCGGCCCCTCGGCCGCCAGGACGTCCTCGAGCCAGCGCCGGCCCTCGGCGAAGTGCCCCCGCAGCTGCCAGAAGCGCCACAGTCTGGCGGCCAGCAGCAGCGCCATCTCGGTGTCGCCGGTCTGGCTGGCCCAGCGCAGCGCCGCCTGGAGGTTTGCGTCCTCGGCCTCCAGCTGGTCCAGCCAGCGCGCCTGGTCGGCGCCGGTGAGCTGGGGCTCTGCCTGCTCTACCAGTGTGGCGTAGAAGTGGGCGTGGCGGCCGCCGATCGCATCGGCCTCCCCGGCCGCCCGCAGCTGCTCCAGGGCGTACTCGCGGATCGTCTGCAGCATCGAGAAGCGCGCCTGGCCGGGCTCCACCGGCCGCCCCAGCAGGCTCCCTTCGACCAGCGTGGCGATGCCGACCACGAGGTCGGTGACGGGTAGGCCCTGGGCGACCGCCTCGGCGGCCTCCAGGGTGAAGCCGCCCTGGAAGACCCCCAGGCGCCGCAACAGTCCTCGGTCGGCGGGGCCGAGCAGCTGGTCGCTCCAGGCGATCGCATCCCGCAGGGTCCGCTGCCGGG
>DASUPQ010000180.1 GCA_036280995.1 Actinomycetota bacterium
CAGGCGCGGAGGCGAGCGGTCGCCAACGGCAAGAGCGACTTGGCCGACCAGTATCGCGAGCGGTTCGCGGAGCTGTACCAACAGGAGCTGCGACGGGCCCGGTCAGAGCAAGGCCCGATCCGCCAGGGCCGGCCCCCTGGAGCCCGAGATCAGCTGGCCATCCGCTCAGCGTCGTTCGCCCGGACCTGGCGGCCACCAGCCAGCGCCGCCCCTACTGCGGCCGAGCCCCCGAACGGGGCCAGCGCCAGCGCCACGGACCAGAGCCCGCGGGAGGCCGCAGCCGCCCTGTTCGAGCAGGGCCACACCCCGTCGTCTGTGGCTGAGCAGCTGGGCATCGACATCACCACCGCGGTGGACTGGCAGGCCCACTGGCGTCGGCAGCGGGCGGCGGCACTGTTCGACCAAGGCCACTCGCCGTCCTCGGTCGCCCAGCAGCTCGGCATCGCCCGCCAGACCGCGGCCCGGTGGAGGATCCGCTGGCGGACCGGCGGCGCGGCGGCGTTGGAGTACCGGAGGGGCCGAGGGCCAGCCATTCCCGACCGCCAGCTGCCGCTGATCGAGCAGGCGCTGCTGCAGGGGCCGGCCGGCCACGGCTTCGACGGCGAGGTGTGGAGGGCTCCTCAGGTCGCGGAGGTGATCGAGCGGGTGACCGGAGTGCGGTTGACCCCCAGTCCGGTCAAGCGGCTGCTGCGCGACCGGCTCGGCTGGACCTACCAAACGCCCCAGATTCCCGCTTCGCTTCGCCGCGGCAGCGACCAACATCTCAACTCTTGAGCCTGACTGCGGACGGCGCTGCGCAGGTGGACCGCCGGTTGACACCGCTATCTGCGCCGGAGAACCTTGGAGCGGTCTCGCGACAGTTGTCACAACTCGTCCAGAGGCAGCGTGACGAGGCACCGTACGCTACAAACCGTGATAGCCGCCGACACCGGGTAGGTCCATGACATCATCAACCGCAGGACAGGACGTGGTGAGGACCGCCCAACCGGTCCTCACCCTGGCACACGTCGGCAAGCGCTTTCCTGACGGCACCGAAGCGCTGGCTGAGGTCGACTTGGACGTTGCCCCCGGCCAGTTCACCTCGGTGGTCGGCCCGTCCGGTTGCGGCAAGAGCACCCTACTGCGCATCGCCGCCGGCCTCGAGCACACTACCGGCGGCTCGGTGCATGTCCCCACCGACCAGATCGCCTATGTGTTCCAGGACCCGACGCTGCTGCCCTGGCGCAGCGTCCAGGCCAACGTCGAGCTGCTCGGCGAGCTTCGAGGCCTTCCCAAGGACGAGCGCCGCCGGCGGGCCGATCATGCGATCCGGCTGGTCGGGCTGAGTGACTTCGCCGACTACCGCCCCCGGGCACTCTCGGGCGGCATGCGGATGCGGGTGTCGCTGGCCCGCTCCCTGACCCTCCAGCCGGAGCTCTTTTTACTCGATGAGCCCTTCGGCACCCTGGACGAGATCACCAGGGAGCGGCTCAACGACGAGCTGCTGCAGCTCTTTGTGACTCAGCGGTTCGCCGCCCTGTTCATCACCCACTCGGTGATGGAGGCCGTCTATCTCTCCACCCAGGTCGTGGTCCTGTCCGCCCGACCAGGGCGAGTGGTCGACCACTTCGAGGTCCCCTTCCCCTATCCCCGCGCCCCGGAGCTGCGGTTCGACCCAGCGTTCACCAAGATCGCCGCCCGGGTGTCGGCCTGCCTGCGAGGAGCGCGCCCATGAGCACCGCGGCACGTCGCGGCCAGGGAGCGCGGCGGAGCTGGCGTTGGGGCGCCCCCGCCGTCGTTGCCGCGCTGGCGATCGGCCTGTGGTATGTCGTCAGCTATCGCCTACTCACCGAAGACACCCGGTTCCTGGCCCCACCACCCGACGCCGTCCTGCGGATCGGCTTCCTGGACCCGTTCAACCGCGCTGAGCTCCTCGACGGCCTCCTGCTGTCGGCCCAGGTGGCCATGCTCGGGCTTGCCGCGGCGGCCGTGGTCGGCATCGGCCTTGCCATCCTCATGAGCCAGGCACGCTGGGTGGAAGACTCGGCGTTCCCCTACTTGGTGCTGCTTCAGGCCACCCCGATCCTGGCGCTGGTGCCGCTGTATGGGTTCTGGTTCGGCTACGGGTTCAACACCCGGGTGCTGGTGGTCTTCCTGATCGCGCTGTTTCCCATCGTGGCCAACACGCTGTTCGGCCTGCGCTCCGTCGACCAGGACCACCACGACCTGTTCACCCTGCACGGGGCCAGCCGCCGGACCCGGTTGTGGAAGCTGCAGCTGCCCACGGCGCTTCCCAGCATCTTCACCGGCCTGCGCATCTCCGCCGGCTTGTCGGTTATCGGGGCGATCGTGGGCGACTTCTTCTTCCGGCAGGGTGAGGTCGGGATGGGCGTGCTCATCGACCACTACCGGTCCCGGCTGCAGTCCGAGCAGATGTTCGCCGCGGTGATCCTGTCCTCGCTGTTCGGGCTAGCGGTGTTCCTGCTGTTCGGGGCGCTGGCCCGTCGAGTGGTGGGCGGGTGGCACGAATCGGGCCGCGACAGCACCCCGACCTAATCCCAGCTCGCGATGCAGGCGACAATCCGACTGAGGCGGACCGGGCGGGAGCCAGGCCACTCGGCGATCGCCCAAGGGCCGGATCGACCCATGATGAGCCGCGCAAACGATTGGTTCCCCCCTTGCCCTTTATGCGGTAGTTGCCTATATGCTACGGATCGGCCAGCGACGCAAGGTGGCCGGAAGAGTATGGGTTGCCCGGGATTACATAGGTGGCCGCACCTAAGTCCGCATCCCACGTTCCTGCCGTGCACCGAGCATCGACCCGATCCCGGCTGTCATCCCCAGCGGCAAGCCGCTGCGGCCGGACACAGGAGGCGTTGCGTCCATGCATCAGCGCAGATCAACACGTAGGAGGGCGCTGGCGGCCCTGGCCGTGGCCCTGCTCCTCCTCCTCACCGCCTGCACCGGCGGAGATGGGGGAGACGACCAGCCGACCGCCGCGGCCGGCTCCAGCGACCCGAAGGATCTACGAGGGGTCTGCCCTGACCCGGTCGTCATCCAGACCTCCTGGGACCCGTCGGCCGAGTCCTTTGGCGCGCTGTACAACCTCCTCGGCCCCAACCCGCAGATCGACAACAAGCAGAAGCGCACGACCGCACCCTTGATGGCCCAGGACAAGGACACCGGGGTCAAGCTGGAGCTGCGAGCGGGCGGGCCCGCCATCGGCTTCGAGAGGGCCACCGCCCAGCTCTATGCCGACCCCAAGATCCACCTGGCGATCCCCAACGCCACCGACGAGGTCATCCAGCTGTCCAAGACCCAGCCGACCCTGGCCGTGCTGGCCCTGGTCGACATCGACCCACAGCTGATCCTCTGGGACCCGGGCAAGCACCCGGAGTTCAACATCATCGCCGACATCGGCCAGACCGACACGACGGTCCTCTACTTCGGTGGCGACACCTACATGGAGTACCTGGTTGGGACGGGCATCTTGAAGAAGAGCCAGGTGGACGGGTCCTTTGAGGGCGACCCCGCCCGGTTCGTCGCCGAGCAAGGCGAGGTTGCGCAGTCCGGCTATGCCACCAGCGACCCCTATGTCCTGCAGTCCATTCCGGAGTGGGGCAAGCCGGTCAAGTTCCAGCTTGTTTACGACACCGGCTACCCGAACTACGGGTCCCTGCTGAGCATCCGGGCCAGGGACAAGGACAAGCTCGCCCCCTGCCTGGAGAAGCTGGTGCCCATCGTCCAGCAGTCCCAGGTCGACGTCCACACCAAGCCTGACGTGCAGACCCGCCTGATCGACCAGACCCTGAAGATCGCCGACGCCTACGACTCCAAGAATCCGTACACGACGGAGTCCGCCAAGTTCGCTCTCGCCCAGGAGCAGAAGCTCAAGCTGACCGGCGATGGGTCCCCACCCAACGGCACCATCGGGGACTTCGACATGGCGCGGGTCCAGAAGATGATCCAGATCGTGGGGCCGATCTTCGCGGCGCAGCGCAAGCCGATCAAGGAGGGGTTGAAGCCTGAGGAGGTGGCCACCAACGAGTTCATCAACACTTCGATCGGTGTCAATCCCAACTAGAGGTAGAGGTGCCGGGTTCGGGCCGACCGCTGACGGCGTGCCCGATCCAGGGGAGCACCGGTGACGGTGGCCGCCCAGCCCGACCCGGCCCCGCCGGCCTACACCTTCGACAACGACGACCCGGCTGCGGCCGAGCGGCTAAGGCTGTCCTCGACGGTCCTTGACGGGTTCACCATCTCCCGCCTGTCGAGCGTGGGTGCGCTGACCGGACGGCGCTGCCTGGAGCTCGGCGCCGGCAACGGCAGCGTCGCCGGGTGGTTGGCCGACCAGGCCGGCCCGTCCGGGCAGGTGGTGGCGACCGACATCAACACCCGCCACATTCCCGCTGACCGCGGCTACCGCGTCGTCCGTCACGACCTCACCCGCGACCCGTTGCCCGACGGTCCCTGGGACGTCGTCCACGCCCGGCTGGTCCTGCGGCATGTGCCCGGACGCCACGAGATCCTGCGCGGCCTGGCCGGGGCGCTTGCCCCCGGCGGGGCCCTAGTGATTGAGGAATGGGACCCCTACCGGGCCGGGCTGGTCCTGGCCGTCCCCGAGGCCGAGGCCGAGGCGCTGTTCTATCGCTTCGAGACCGCGGTCGAGCAGCTGACTGCGGCTCGGGCCGTCGACCTGCAGTGGCCCTGGCAGGTGCACGGGGCCATGGCCGAGGCGGGGCTGGTCGAGGTGGACACCGCCGTCCATGCCCGCTCCTGGCCCGGTGGTAGCGCCGGGGCCCGGCACTACGCGGCCACCATCCGCCTGCTGCGCCCCAGGCTCCTGGAGGCCGGCTTGGACGGTGAGCAGCTGGACCGCCTGTCGGGGTACCTGGAGGATCCGCGGATGGTGGTTCGAGGGTTGCTGACCGTCTCGACCATCGGCCGCCGGCCAACCTCCTGACCCTACGTCGGACCGGCCGGCCAGATCAGGGCCCGGTCCGATGGCCGACCGCTCTGCGGGTGAACCGTGCTGCCAGTGCGGCGATTCCTGCGGAATCGACGCCAAGGCGTGCTGGCGGTCCAGCAGCCCGCCATGGTGGCTGGACCGGTCAGGTGCTGGCCACACCGGTCAGGGCGAAGAACTCGGCCCGCGCGGCCGGGTCGTCCCGCAGCGCGCCGAGGAGTTCGGATGTGACCATCCGGGCGTCGTGCGCCTGGACCCCTCGCAGATCGTCCAGGTGGCGATGGTCGACCCGGTCGAACACCTCTCTGGCCGGTCCCAACGCGCCGAAGTCCCAAACCATCCCGACCCGATCCGGTGGGCCGGTAAGCTCCACACGGACGTCGCAGTTGTGGCCACACCAGCCCTCCCCGCTGGCGGTCGGCACCAGGTGGGAGAACGACACCAGCCAGCCCTTGGAGATCGTGATCGCGCCGCCGGGACGGTCGGTGGTGACCCATGGAAGCGTGGCGGTGGCAGCGGCTCCGGGAGGGGTGCTCATGCCGGCACCTTTCGCGGGGTCTGGTTGGCCCGGTCAAGCAGAGGAGGGGAAAGACCGTCGTCGGGTGACTATAGGTCAACCGGGCCGGGCTCGTACAGACCGATCGTTCCGTTGTCGGGGTGCTCGGCTGGTACAGTATCGAGGTCATCGGCTCGTCCTGCCCGCTGACCGGGTGGCGGCGCCAACGCCAAGGGGAGGATTCTGGTGAGTGACGATGCTGTAGGCCCGCAGGACATTGCGGGGTCAGGCGCCAGAGGTGCTCCAGGCCCAGGGGCCGCGGCAGCGACGAGGCGGCGCCAGCTCGTCGGTGGTGTGCTTGCGGTGGCGTACGTGCTGACGATTCTGCTGGCCAACTACGCCATCACCCACTGGGGGAACGCACCGGCCTTTCCCGGCGGCCCCTACACGGTGCCGGTCTGGCCGGGCATCGAGGCGCCCTCGGGGGTGCTGTTCGCTGGGTTCGCGTTCACCTTCCGGGATCTCACCCAGGAGTGGCTCGGCCGGAAGGCCGTAGTCGTGGCCATCCTGGTCGGCGCGCTGCTGTCCTGGGTGGTCACCTCGAACCGCGATCTCGCCGTGGCCAGCGCGGTGGCGTTCCTGTTCAGCGAACTCGCAGACTTCGCGGTCTACCAGCCGTTGCGGGAGCGGCGCTGGCTGCTGGCGGTGTTCGCCTCCAACGTGGTCGCTTGGTGATCGACTCGATCTGTTC
>DASUPQ010000181.1 GCA_036280995.1 Actinomycetota bacterium
CGCGTGCTGGTTGGGAGTCAGCGGTAGCGGGTATTCTGGGAGCGGATGAACTCCCTCTTCGGGTCGAAGGCGGCCTGGACGGTTCCGTTGTGTTGAGCGGCGGCCGGTGAGCGGGTAGGAGCGGCGCTCCCGCCATCCCCCTCCGAGTTCATCTGCCGGGCCTGGACCAGGGAACCGGAGCGGTTCAGGCTCGACCCGTTATACCCGCCTGAGGAAGTGTTGACCTGCGACTGCGGCGCGCCAGGTGGCTGGGCAGGGGCAGCGGATTGGGGGTCGGGCCATGGTCGCCGTGCCGATCGCGACGGAGCGGACGCCCGCGGAGCTGCGCACCCTGGCGCGGCGTGAGCGGGACGGGCGGGTCGGCGCGCGTCTGCTCGCGCTGGCCAACGCCCTGGACGGGATGAGCCGGGAGGCGGCGGCCCGCGCCGCCGGCATGGGCCGGCAGGCGCTGCGGGACTGGGTCCACCGCTACAATGCCGGGGGCGTCGCCGGCCTGCGCGACCGGCCGCGCACGGGACGGCCGTGCCGCTTGGACGAGGGCCGGCAGGCGGCGCTCAAGGCGCTGGTCCTGCGCGGCCCGAAGCTGGCGCGCGACGGCTGCGTCGCTTGGCGCGCCCGCGACCTGTGCGGCCTGGTCGAGCGCCGCTTCGGGGTGAGCTACAGCGAGACCGGCATGCTGCGGCTGCTGCACGGGCTCGACCTCTCCTGGCAGAAGGCCCGCCCGGTCCATCCCGAGGCCGACGCCAAGGCCCAGGACCGGTTCAAAAAAGCCTGCCCGAGGTGATGCGCGGGATCGCGGCCGAGCATCCCGAGGCCGCGCGGGTCGAGCTGTGGTTCGAGGACGAGGCCCGCGTCGGCCAGAAGGGCCGCACCACCCACGTCTGGCACCAGAGGGGCGTGCGCCCGCGCGGGCGGCGCGAGCACCGCTTCGCCTCGGTCCACCTGTTCGGCGCCGTCTGCCCCGAGCGTGACGCCGGCGTCGCGCTGGTCCTGCCCGAAGTCTCGGCCGCGGCGATGGGCCTGTTCCTGGCCGAGTTGTCGCGAGCGATTCCGACCGGGATCCACGCCGCGCTCGTCCTCGACCGGGCCGGCTGGCACGTGAGCGGGGACCTCGCCGTGCCGCCCAACCTCACCCTGGTCCACCTGCCGCCCCGCAGCCCCGAGCTCAATCCGGTCGAGAGGATCTGGCTCTACCTGCGCGAGCGATGGCTGAGCCACCGCGTGCTCGCGGGCGGCCACGGGGCCGTCCTCGACGCCGCCTGCGCGGCCTGGAACGCGCTCCGCCTTGAGCCGGGGCGCCTGCGCTCGCTGACCAGCTTCCCGTGGCTGCCCTCACCGGTCATCAATTCATGAGGCCGGTATAACGGGTCGAGCCTGAACCGCTCCGGTTCCCTGGTCCAGGCCCGGCAGATGAACTCGTAGGGGGTGAGGCCGCGCAGCGCCTTGAGGCGGCGGGCGTGGTTGTAGGCGTCGAGGAACAGGCCGAGATGGGCGCGCAGCTCGTCGTGGCTGACGTAGTGGTAGCGGCGCACGGTCGCGTCCTTGAGTGTGCGGTTCATCCGCTCGACCTGACCATTCGTCCACGGGTGATAAGGCTTGGTCAGCCTGTGCTCGATGCCGTGCTTGCCACAGGCATGGTCGAAGGCATGGACGCGCCAGACGCGCGGCTCGCCGCGGGCGGCCCAGAGGGCGTCGATGGCCGCCTCGGTCTCGGGGCCCTCGGTGAGGGGCAGGGTGTCGGTGAACTGGGTGCGGTTATCGGTCAGCACGGTGTGGATGCGGTAGGGCACGGCGTCCACGAGGGCGTGCAGGAAGTCGGCCGCGACCCGGCGCGTGGCCTTCTCGTGCAGCCGGGCGAAGGCGAACTTGCTCGTGCGGTCGATGGCCACGAACAGGTAGAGCTCGCCGGCCTCGGTGCGGACCTCGGCGATGTCGAGGTGGAAGTAGCCGATCGGGTAGGCCTTGAAGCGCTTCTTGCCCGGCCCCTCGCCCCCGGCGCCGGGCAGGCGGGAGATGCCGTGCCGCTGCAGGCAGCGGTGCAGGCTGGAGCGCGTCAGCGCCGGGATCGTGGGCTGTAGGGCGTAGAGGCAATCGTCGAGCGG
>DASUPQ010000182.1 GCA_036280995.1 Actinomycetota bacterium
ATGGTGCGGGCCGCCAGCACCAGGCCGACCGTGGCCAGAGCGCCGGCGACGACACCGGCGGCCAGCCACAGCAGGCCTGGCCTCTCCAGGGCGACCCGCCGGGCCAGCGGCCCACGGGCGCCCTCAGCCTCCACCCTCTCCCTCCACCGGGGACCGAACGCGCATGCCGCGACCGGCGGTCCGGGCCGGGTCGGCGACCACGTCGGAGAGCGCCAGCTCGGCCGCCCCGATCAGGAGGGCGTCGGCGCCGAGCCTGCTGCTGGCGATCCTGGCCACGCCACCGGGAGCGTCCATCGTCCGCGCCCGCACCCCCTCGGCGACCGCCGCCTCCAGGTAGGGGAACAGGGCGTGGTAGAAGCCTCCGAGCACCACCAGCTCGGGGTTGAGCACGTTGACCAGGTTGCCGATGCCGAGCCCCAGCCACCGCCCGATGTCGGCCAGGGCGGCGAGGGTGGGCCGGTGGCCGGCCCTGGCCCGGGTCAGCACCGTGCCGAGCACGCCGAGCCCGGCCACGGTCGCCGGGATTCCGGCCCGACGGGCCAGGGCCGCCTCCCCCGCCTCCGCCTCCCAGCAGCCGAGGGCACCGCAGCCGCAGCGCTGGCCGTTGGGGTTGATCAGGGTGTGCCCGGCCTCGCCGGCGTAGCCGGCCGAGCCCAGCATCGGCTTGCCGTCGTAGATGATGCCGACGCCGATCCCGGCCCCACCCGACACATAGATCAGGTGCCCGACGCCCACTCCGACGCCCCGGCGATGCTCGGCCAGGGCACCCAGGTCGGCCTCGTTGGCGACCAGGACGGGGGCGGCGAGCCCGAACTCGGTGGCGAGCATCGCCCCGAGGGGCACGTTGCGCCAGCCCAGGTTCGGGGCGACATGCAGGAACCCGTCCGAGCGCCGGGTGACGCCGGCCACGCCAGCGCCGACGCCGGCCAGGACATGGTCGGCGGGCAACGAGACCAGCAGCGGCTCGGCGAGCTTGGCCACGACCCGCACCGTCTCCTGGGGCGAGAAGCGCCTCCGTGGCCTGGCCACCCGCGCCTGGTCGTAGACGACCCCGCCCAGCCCGGAGGTGGCTACCGCGATCGAGTCCACCGACACCTCGACGGCCAGCACGGCCGCCCCCTGGGGCCGGGCCCGCACCAGCGGCGAGGGCCGGCCCGGGCCCGACGTGGCCGGCGCCGGGCCCTCCTCGGCCAGGCCGAGGGCGGTCAGCTCGCCGATCAGGTCGGCCACGGTGGACCGGTTGAGGCCGGTCCTGGCTGTCAGCTCCGAGCGCGACTGGGGCCCGGACAGGTGCAGCCGCTCCAGCACCGCGGCCAGGTTGTGCCGGCGCAGCTCCTCGGCGGCGACACCCCGGCGGGTCGCCGTGTCCCTGGTCGAGGCCCCCGTCCGGGTCAATCCGCCA
This sequence comes from Actinomycetota bacterium, assembly GCA_036280995.1. Classification (NCBI taxonomy): domain Bacteria; kingdom Bacillati; phylum Actinomycetota; species Actinomycetota bacterium. Next base: position 1,403 of record DASUPQ010000182.1, read on the forward strand.
CCGCCCCCTTTTGTTGCCGTCCCCACGATATTATGCTCGCCGGAACGTCCCGGTCCGGGACGCCGACGCGTGGGAGGGTGGATCGAAGATGCGCAAGCTCCGGTGGGTGCTCGTCGCCGTCCTCGCCCTGGTGGTCGCAGCCTGTGGCGGAGGCGACGACTCGGGCGACGGCACGGCTGGGGGTGGCGGTGAGGAGATCACCGTCGGCGTGTCCTGGAACAACTACCAGGAGGAGCGCTGGGCCAAGTCCGACGAGCCCGCCATCAAGCAGGCGCTCGAGGCCGCCGGGGCCAAGTACATCTCGACCGACGCCGGCTCCTCGGCCGAGAAGCAGCTCACCGACGTCGAGAACCTGATCTCCCAGGGGGCCAAGGCGCTGATCATCCTTGCCCAGGACGGGGAGGCGATCAAGCCCGCGGTCAAGAACGCCATCGACCAGGGCATCCCGGTCATCGCCTACGACCGCCTGATCGAGGACCCCAAGGCGCTCTACATCACCTTCGACAACGTCGAGGTGGGCCGGATGGAGGCCGAGACGATCTTCAAGCTGGTGCCCAAGGGCAATTACGTGATCATCAAGGGCAACCAGGCCGACGCCAACTCCGACTTCCTCCGCGACGGCTACGAGCAGGTCATCGGTGACGCGGTCAAGGCCGGCGACATCAAGATCGTCGGCGAGACCTACACCGACAACTGGGACCCGTCCCTCGCCCAGACGCAGACGGAGCAGTTCCTGACCCAGGCCGACAACAAGGTCGACGCCGTCCTCTCCGAGAACGACGGCATGGCCGGCGGCGTGG
>DASUPQ010000183.1 GCA_036280995.1 Actinomycetota bacterium
CTCCGCAGCCTGGGCAGCGGCAGCCTGTTCGGCTGCCCGCTCCGCTCCTTTGCCGACGGCGTGGAATTCCCGGTCGCGGGTTCAAGAACTGACCGGGCCCCGGTTGTTGGTCCATCCGCTATGAGAGTGCGGGTTGGTTGGTGGTCCAGGTCTTGGCGTAGTCGGTTGGGGTCAGGTAGCTCAGGGCGCTGTGGGGTCGGAGGGTGTTGTACTCGATGCGCCAGTCCTCGACCAGCACCTGGGCCTCGAGCAGGCTGCTGAAGGCCTCGACGGCGAGGAGTTCGTCGCGGAGCCGGCCGCCGAAGCTTTCCACGTACGGGTTCTGCCAGGGCGAGCCCGGTTCGATGTAGCTGGTTCCGGCCTGGTTGAACCGGCACCAGTCGCGCAGGGCGTTGGCGGTGAGTTCGGGGCCGTTGTCGCAGCGGATGAACCGCGGTGGCCGGCCGCGCTCGGCGACCAGGCGGTCAAGGACAGCGACGGTGGCGTCGGCGTCGATCCGACGCTTGACGGTGATGGTCAGGGCCTCGCGGGTGTACTCATCCACGACGTTGAGCAGCTTGAGGATCCGACCGTCCTGGGTCTGGTCGAACTGGTAGTCCAGCGCCCACACATGATCGGGATGCTCAGCGGCCAGCCGGGCCGCTGGCGTGGTCGACGTTCCCAGCCGTTGCCGCTTGTGGCGTCGGACCGGGACCCGCAGGCCCTCCTCGCGCCAGAGCCGCTGGACGGCCTTGCGGTTGACCACCCAGCCCTGCCCGACGAGCTGGGCGTGGGCGCGGCGATAGCCCCAGCGGGGATGGGCCCGGCTGAAGGCACGGAGCTGCTGACGCAGGGCCCGGTCCCGATCGGGCTCGACCGGCTGGTGACGTTGGGTGCTGCGGTGTTGCCCGACCAGCTGGCACGCCCACCGCTGCGACACGCCGAACACCCGCTGCAGGTGCTCGACGGCGCGGCGCCGGCGGGCCGGGCTCACCAGTTTCCCCTGCCCAGCTCCTTCAAGGCTTCGATCTGCAGCTCCTTGTCGGCCACGATCCGCTTCAGCCGGGCGTTCTCGCTCTCCAGCTCCTTGAGCCGGCGGACGTCGTCGGCCTTGAGCCCGCCGTATTGGGCCCGCCAGCGGTGGTAGGTCGCCTCGCTGATCTCCAGCGCCTTGGCGACCTCGGGGACTTCTTGGCCCTCGGCCAGCAGCCGGTCGGCCTCCCGGAGCTTGCGGATGATCTGCTCGGGGGTGTGGCGGCGTTGCTTCATCGAGTCCTCCTGCCCGTCGGGGCGATCGGACTCTCATATCAGCTGGACCAATCACAAGGGGTCAGGTCAGGGGTGCTACCGGTTGCCGTTCGCAGCGCAGGTCAGTCTGGGGTCACTCTGGTCCAGGCTCCGACGCCGATGCTGTTCCCAGAGTTAGGTAGGCCATGGCCGGCGCCGGGCGAGCAGCTCGGGGAGGTTCGGTTGGAGCACGCAGAACTCGTTGCCCCAGGGGTCGCGCAGGACCCAGAAGTCAAAGCCGTGCTCTTGCTGGTGGTCATAGCGGTCGCGCCGAAGCTAGCTTGCATGCTGCAGCCACGTTGTCGGTCGGCAGCGGACCGCTGCTGCTTGTCGCGATTCCGGCGGAATCACCCCGGCGGTGGGGGCGCCTTGGTCAGCAGGGCGGCGAGGACGGGACTCATGAAGCAGGTAGACGTTCGCTGTTGCGGCTCCCCTGAGGTGATCCGAGGCTCGGCGTTCCGGAGAGGAACGATCAGCCATTGTGCGGGCGCAGCCGTGGGTCGGTGATCCCGCCGGGGCAGGCCAGGCGCCCGATGTCCCAGCCGGCCAGGCGGGCGCCGGCCTGATAGGCGCTCTCGTAGAAGTCCAGCACGGTGGCGCGGGGGTCGTGGCTGGCGCGGGCGTCGTCATAGCGCAGGACGGCCAGGTGGCTGCCGTCGCGCGGGTCCCACCAGGCCGCCTCCGGCTCCAGCGGCTGGTCGGCCAGTCCTGGCGGTTCCGGGGCGGTGTAGGCGTAGAACGCCGGCTCGGCGAAGCGGTCGTCTCCGAACCAGAAGCCGAAGCTGATCACCTCCCGCGAGTACGCCTCCCGGGTCACCGGGTCGGCGGTGGCCGGCTGGTCCACGTGGCGGTCGGAGAAGCGGGTGTGGGCGATGTCGAAGGTGTGCCAGAAGTGGTGGACCGGGCTGACCTTGCCCGAGAACCGGGCCGCGAACTCCTCCAGGACCAGGTTGACCTGACTGAGGACCTGCCAGTAGCGGCTGGCCCAGGCCGGGTCATAGCTGGCGTGGTCGGTGTCGTCCGCGAACCGCCGGTCGGCATCGGGTAGGTCGAACGGCCTGGAGATGGCGATGGATGCTTTGATCCCGAGCCGGTCCAGCGCCTCGAAGAGGTTGCGGTGGAAGCTGGCCACCGACTGGCCACCAAGCGGGAATGACTCGGTCCGGCCGTCCAGGGTGTGGATGCGCAGCTGGTGGTCGACGAAGTCGAAGTCGATGGTGAAGATCGGGTTGCCGTCGGCCTGGCCCATGGGCCGGGTGGTGGTGCCCCGGCCGGTGAGGTGGAAGGGCACGTTCCACCAGTGGTTGCGCCGGCTGCTGGTGGCCAGCCGGATCTTTCCGACGACCTGGCAGAACCGATGCAGCGTCTCCTTGGTCTCCCGCCACTCGGCCAGCGGCATCGGGGGGAACAGCTCCATGCAGCACCTGTTTCGGTCACGCGACCCTGTACATGGCCTGAGACGTTCAGGATGAGCGACCTGTTGAGGATCGCACCTGGACCAGTGGCCCCACCAACGCCAACCCGGCGACCAGCCGGCGCGTCGTGCTGCTAGGAGGTCGCGTCACTCTCTTTGGCTGATTCAGCTGCATGTCTCGAAGGCTGGCAGCGGCTAACGAGGCCCACAAGAGGGCGGCGCCGACGGCATCGACCGTTCGATCCGGTTCCCGAGGAGTTTGCTTGACCACGTGGTTTGGTGGGTTCAGGCTGCCTTGGTCGCCTCAGCACGGTTCCTCTCCCTCGATCCTCGCACGCCGAGAGTGGAAGGAAGTGCCATGACCTACCTGCGAGCGATCCGCCGGCCACGGCTGCGCTGGATCGTGACCGCCGCGCTCCTGGCCAGCCTGGCCGGTCTGGTCCTGAGCCAGGTCGGGGCCGCCGACGCCGCCGGCTCTACCACCGCCGGCGCAGCCACGGCTGGTGCAGCAACCTCACATGGAGGGTCCAAGCCGACCGTGGTGCTGGTGCACGGCGCCTGGGCCGACAGCGGCAGCTGGGACCAGGTGGTGGCCCGCCTGCAACGCCAGGGCTACACCGTCATCGCGTTCCCCACCCCGCTGCGCTCGCTCCCCGACGACAGCGCCTATCTGGCCGCCTTCCTGAGCAGCGTCCCCGGCCCCATCGTGCTGGTCGGCCACTCCTACGGCGGCGCGGTCATCACCAACGCCGCCACCGGCAATGCCAACGTCAAGGCGCTGGTGTATGTCGACGCCTTCCTCCCCGACCAGGGCGAGACCCTCCCCCAGCTCCTCGGGACCTCGCCCGGCTCCTGTGTGCTCGGTCCCCCCACCGAGATCTTCGACCTGCGGCCCATCCCCGGCGCCCCGCCAGAAATCGTGGACGCCTATGTCAAGCAGCGCCTGTTCCCGGCCTGTCTCGCCAACGACCTGCCCGCCAAGCAGGCGGCCGTCCTGGCCGCCACCCAGCGGCCCGGCTCGACCCTCACTCTCGTCCAAGAGTCCGGGCCACCGGCCTGGGCCGAGATTCCGTCCTGGGCGCTGGTCGGCACGCTTGACCGCCTGATCCTGCCGGCGACCCAGCTGTTCATGGCCGAGCGGGCCGGTGCCCGGATCGTCAAGGTCAAGGCCTCGCACTTGTCGATGATCTCCCGGCCTGGCGCGGTGACCCGCCTGATCGTCGCCGCGGCGCGCAGCACCAGCTGAACCAGCCGTCGGGAGCACCGGCTGGTGTCCGGCTGAAGGTCCTGCAACTGGTCATCGACCACAAGGAGGAGCCCGATGGCCACCATCACCACCCGCGACGGGACCGAGATCTTCTACAAGGACTGGGGCTCCGGGCAGCCGGTGGTGTTCAGCCACGGCTGGCCCCTGAACGCCGACGCCTGGGACGACCAGCTGATGCTGGTCGCCTCCAGTGGCTACCGGGCCGTCGCGCATGACCGCCGCGCCCACGGCCGCTCCAGCCAGCCCTGGACCGGCCATGACCTGGACACCTACGCCGACGACCTCGCCCAGCTTCTGGACACCCTGGACGTGCGCAACGCCGTGCTGGTCGGCCACTCCACCGGCGGCGGCGAGGTCACCCGCTACCTCGGCCGCCACGGCACCGGCCGGGTCGCCAAGCTCGTGCTGCTGGGGGCGATCACCCCGCTGATGCTCAAGACCGACGCCAACCCGCAAGCGACCCCGATCGAGGCCTTCGACGCCATCCGGGCCGGCGTCGCCGGCGACCGCAGCCAGTTCTACCAGGACCTGAGCGAGCCGTTTTACGGCGCCAACCGACCCGGCAACCAGGTGTCGCAGGGCATGCGGGACAGCTTCTGGCTGTGGAGCATGCAGGTCGGCCTCAAGGGGGCCTATGACTGCATCAAGGCGTTCTCCGAGACCGACCTCACCGAGGACCTCAAGCGGATCGACGTGCCGACCCTGATCGTGCATGGCGACGACGACCAGATCGTCCCCATCGACGCCTCGGCCCGCCGGGCCGTCGAGCTGGTCCCCGACGCCACCCTGAAGGTGTATCCGGGTGCCGCCCACGGCCTGGCCCAGGTCGCCCCGACCAAGGACCAGTTCAACACCGACCTGCTCGACTTCCTCAACGCCTGAGCCCGATCGTCGGAGCTTGCCCCTGTGACATCGGTGCTGCGGGATACCTGGGCAGCATTCTGGAGCGCATCGACCGCCCGATCGTACTGAGGCCACTCCTACGCCGGGCGGTGGTCACCAAGGCGGCCAACGACGGGGTGACGGCGTGGGGCTACATCGAGCAGTTCCTGCCGCGTGTCCTCGACGACTGATCCCTCGGCAGACTCCTAGCGACCCACCCCGACCCTGCACCTCGAGACCGAAGAGCGAGCCAATGATCGATACGCCCAACACCCGCACCGAAGCCAACCGACAAACCATCCGCCAGGCCTTCGACGCATGGCAGCAAGGAACCGGCGCGATCAGCGACGTGTTCGCCCCCGAGATGGTCTGGCGGATCGAGGGGCATTCGCTGGCATCCAAGGAGTACGGGAGCAGGCAGCAGTTCATCGACGAGGTGCTGACGCCCTTTGGCGCGCGATTCAGGCCATCAGCGCCCTTCCGCCCGATCACGATCCGCTCGGTCCACGCCGACGGCGACACCGTGATCGTCCTGTGGGACGGCCGCGGGATCGCCAACGACGGCCAGCCCTACCAGAACAGCTACGCGTGGTTCCTGCAGCTGCGCGACGGCAAGGTCATCGACGGCACCGCCTTCTACGACAGCATCTCGTTCAACGACCTGTGGACCCGAGTACAACCTCGGAGTTGACGTGCGGGTGCGGTCGCCGTCGCCCATGTGCACAGGCTACCTGGCCTGGCCCAGCACCCGCCCGGTCAGCGTCGGCAAGGGGTGGGCAGTCCACGTGGGCGGTGGTGGCCGAGCCGACGACGGGAGGCTGCTGCGGGTGATGGCCGAGGTCGGCTCCGCGGTGCGTGGCGACGGCCGAAGCGACCGGCGTGACCTCCGCCTGGGACGGCCGAGCGGCCTCCAGTCTGCGTTAAGGCCGTGAGGGCTGCGGTGAGTTCGCGTTCAGGGCTCACCGCTTGCGGTCTGGTGCCGCCGGGTTCCCTAGCCGGGTGCCTGCGTGGCCGCGAGGTCAGGACGTGAAGTCGGCGTTGGGAGGAGCCTGGAGCGTGGGCGTGGACGGCGAAGGGGTGAGCTGATGAGGAGGGCGTTGGCGGGGTTGATGCAGCAGCGAGCCGGTATCATCGTCGGCGTTGTATGCTGCTGAGTGCTCGATTTGCCGGTCTCTTCATCAGCGTCGTGGCTACAATGTCGGTGCCGAACTGCAGAATGGTAACTTGCCCTCCTAGCTCAGTCGGTAGAGCGCATCAATGGTAAGGAAAACCCTGGGGCTATTCTCCTCGTCCGGTGACCAGCAGGAACAGCCATTTGTGAAGGTCAATGCCGATCGTAGCATCTGGATCAAGTAGCAGCGACTGGCAGCAATTAGCACCGGCTGGCGACCAATGCTGATGAGTTTCGAAGTGAGAACCAGACAAACGAGCCCGCTCATCTCTGGGTTCGTAGAGCGCAAGTGCCAACGGCTCGAGATGGGCATCAGCATACCGGCCACCGCAGGCGCCGGGGCCTGCGGTGGGGCCGGTCTGTCAGCGGGTCAGGTGGTGAGGAGTCGCTC
>DASUPQ010000184.1 GCA_036280995.1 Actinomycetota bacterium
GGGGGTCGGGGTCGGGGTCGGGGTCGGGGGCCGGGTCGGGTAGGATCGGGTGTGCATCCGATGGCCTCCTCAAGGGCTCGTGGTGCGCGAGGCCGGGACGGGTCCGATCCGCCCCGGCCTCACTGCTCGCCAGGGTTAGAAGGGCGGGTCGTCGTTGAACTCGCCCTTGCCCTTGCCATTGCCGGTGGCGCGCTCGGGCTTGGCCGTGGCCCAGCGCAGGCTGGGGCCGACCTCTTCGGCCTGGACCTCGGTCACGGTGCGGCGCTCGCCTTCCGGGGTCTCCCAGGAGCGGGCCCGGAGCTGGCCGAGGACGATCACCCGGTTGCCCTTCGAGAGGGAGTCGCCGATGTGTTCGGCGAGCTGCCGCCAGGCGGTGATCCGGTAGAAGCTGGTGTCGCCGTTGCGCCAGCTCTCGCCGCCCTTGAGGCGGGCGGTGACGGCCAGGCGGAAGTTGGTGACGGCGGCGCCGTTGGGGGTGAAGGTGACCTCGGGGTCGTCGGTCAGGTTGCCGACGATGGTGACGGATCAGGTCGAAGAGCTAATGAACGAGGCGTATGCGACCAGGCTTCTCGACGCCTTGCAACCTGGACCACCGTCGGTCCGAATCCACGATGGCGTCGCGCTTCTGCCCAGCTAGAGACAGTCGCCAGGGGAGAGGCGCCGGTGCGCCCCGCGGCATTGGCCACCCGTGGCAGGCCGAGAAGGACACCGTTGGCATCACCGCTTGCTGGCCGTCGGTCCCCGAGGCGTGAGACGCTGCTTCGCTCCAGTTGTCGGTTCGGGCCGCTGAGGCTCGATGACAGGAGGACGGTCCATGGCTAACGCCTCCAGCAGACGACCGGTCACACGGGGTGACGCCCAGGCGGTCCTTGAGGCCTTCCCGAACGCCGGCAGAATCATTCGCAGCCACCAGATCGTCCAGACCAACAGCCCGGCCGACCCGCAGCTGAAGGCGAGCATTCGGCCGTTCTCAGGGTCCCCGTTTGATGGGCGGCACTATTGCGTCGAGGACTGGCATGTCATCGTGGTGGCGATGATCACCGGTGGTGATAGTTCCTTCTCCGAGCAGGACGCCGTCGCCGATCTGCGCCAGTTCACCCTGGCCTTCACCCTCGACGGCGCCGAGCTGCCCACCGACCGGGGTCCGGTCAAGCGCTTCCTCGACCCGACGCCGTTCGGGTTCGAGGAGGCCTACTTCTTCCAGCAGGGTGCGCTGCTGTCGCCAAGCGAGCTGAGCGTCGGGTCGCACGGCGTCTCGTACACCGAGGACGGCCCATTCGGGCACTACGAGGACGGCATCACCATCTTCATCGACCCCGCCGGCGAAGAAGGCTGCCTCTAACCAACGCAACAAGCGCTGACGGCGCGAGTCTGCTGCCCGAGTGGAGGAGTGCACTCCTACAAGCGGTCGCCAGGGAAGAGGCGCCGGTGGGCTTCGCGGGCGCGAACGTCGGCGGCTGACGCCCCATAGCGGCCGAGCATCTGGCGGGAGCGCCAGCCGGCCAGCTGCATCAGGTCCGTCTCGCCGCCGCCCTGGGCGAGCCAGGCATGGGCGAAGGTGTGGCGGAGCTGATGCGGATGGAGCCCCGGCAGGCCGGCCTGCTCACCCCGGCGGCGTAGGAGCTGCTGGACGCCCCAGGCGGTCAACCGGCCTCGCTTGCCAAGCCACAGCCACGGAAGGTGAGCGTCCTTGTGCCGGGCGCAGACGCGCAGATAGCGGTCCAGCGCCACGGCGGTCTTGCGACCATAGGGAAGGGCGTGCTTGCGGCGGCCCTTGCCGAGGACCATGGCGACGTCCAGGTCGAGGTCGCCCGAGCTGGAGGTCGGCCAGCTCGCCCCGGCGGGCGCCGGTGTCGAGAAGGAACATCACGATGGCGGTGTCCCGGCGAGCCTCGAAGTCCTTGCCGGCGCAGGCCGCCAGCAGCCGCCGCAGACCATCCTCGGGGACGACCGGGACGGGCTGGTCTGGCACGATCGGTGGCTTCATCGCGCTATGGGGCTGGCGGGGATCTCTTCTTCCTCCTCCAGCCATCGATACAGGACCCGCAGCCGCCGGTAGCGGGTGGCGACGGTCTCCGGCGCCCGGCGCTGAAGCAGGTCGCCGAGAAACGCCTCCAGGTCCTCGCGCCGAGCGTCCAGCAGGCTGCGGCCGCGGCCGGCCAGGAAGGCCTCGGCCTGGCGGAGGCTTTCCAGGTAGCTGGCGATGGTGTGCTCGGAGCGGTTCTCGGCCCGCAGGTGCCGCTCGAAGGAGCGGACCAGGCTGGGTCGGTAGTCGGCGGTCATGGCCGGACCGTAGCGCAGCCGCGGGAAGGTCAAGGGATGGGGTGAACCACCGGTATGCGGCCTACTCGAACGGGTCCAAACGTGAAGATGACCAGCGTTTCCGCTGGTCAGGGGCTTGTGGTGGGCCTGGGAGGACTTGAACCTGGGACCTCATCCTTATCAGCAATCGAGCGCTTACCGCTGTGCAACCCTGCGTTTTTGGGGACTCCTCGGGTTTCTGTGGGTTGGATGGTGGGCTGAGCTGGCGTGGTTGGCTTGATCGGTAGGGAGTCCAGGCTGCGCCGGGCTGCTGCTGTAGGACGCGCACGCGCCGTCCTTTAGGTTTCGGAGCTGCCAAGCCGACCGAAGCCCTCGGGAGCGACGCGTGCGCGCCACGACCGCATTCAACAAGATGCTCGCCATCCCCGGCGCCGACGTGGCCGGGGTCCAGTTCAGCCCGGCCGGGATCGTCGTGGTGTTGCGCCGCCGCGGTCGCCGGCTGCGCTGCCCATGTGGCTGGTCCACCCGGGCGGTCTACGACCGGACCACCCGCCGTTGGCGGCACCTGGACCTGGGTGCCGCGCGGCTGTTGCTGCAAGCCGAGATCCGCCGCCTTTCCTGCCGGGCCTGCGGCCGGGTCCGTACCGAGACCGTGCCATGGGCGCGGCCGGCGGCCCGGTTCACCCGCGACTTCGAAGACGTCGTCGCCTATCTGGCCCAGCGCACCGACAAGACCACCATCACCCGGCTGCTGCGCTGCTCCTGGGAGGCCGTCGCCGCGATCGTGACCCGGGTGGTGGCTGATCATCTGGACGACGCCCGCCTGGACGGGCTGTACCGCATCGGCATCGACGACGTCTCGTACCGCAAGGGCCACCGCTACCTGACCGTGGTCGCCGACCACGACCGCCAAGGCGCGGTGGTGTGGGCCGCAGAGGGCAAGTCCAGCGCGACGCTGGAAGGCTTCTTCGACACCCTGGGCGCTGAGCGCACCGCCCAGCTGGTCGCGGCGTCGATGGACCTGCACGGCGCCTATGCCAAGGTCACCCGCGCCCGCGCCCCACACGCCCGGGTGTGCGCCGACCCCTTCCACATCATCAAGCTGGCCAACGCCGCGGTGGATGAGGTCCGCCGGGCCGCCTGGAACAGCACCCGCCGCACCGCCGGCGTTACCCGTCCTGGACCGCTGGCTCGCGTCCGCCAAGACCCTGCCGCACAGCTGGTCAAATACACCCGCTGGGCGCTGCTGAAGGACCCGGCCAACTGGACCGACAGCCAACGCCAGACGATCACCCAGCTGCGCCGCGCCCGCCACGTGCTGTTCCGCGCCTGGGTGCTCAAAGAAGAGCTGCGCGACCTGTACCGGCTGCCTCCGGGCCGTCACCCCGACGCCCACCTGGACGCCTGGCTGGCCCGCGCCAGCCGCTGTCGCATCCCGGCCATGCTGGACCTGTCACGCACCATCCGCCGCCACCGCGACCAGATCCTGGCCGCCGTCCAACTCGGCCTGTCCAACAGCAAGCTGGAGGGGCTCAACAGCAAGATCCGGCTGATCAACCACCGTGGCTACGGCCACCACAGCCCCGCCGCCGTCATCGCCATGATCTACCTCTGCTGCAGCGGACTGACCATCACACTGCCCACAGGAAGCTGAGGAGAACCCGTTTTCGCAGGTCGC